>JAZTZA010000183.1:0-2081 GCA_045637185.1 Acutalibacteraceae bacterium | reverse complement strand
GCTCCTCGAGGAACCAGTTGTAGAGGGGACGGTGGTTCTCAAACTCAAGCGAGCAAAGGGAATGGGTGACACCCTCGTAAGCGTCGGAGAGGGGATGAGCCATATCGTACATCGGATAAACCACCCACTTGTCACCTGCGCGGTGATGGGGCACCTTCATAATGCGGTAGATAACGGGGTCGCGCATATTGAGATTGGGGGAGGCCATATCGATCTTTGCACGAAGCACCTTTTCGCCGTTCTCGAATTCACCCTTGGTCATTCTCTCAAAAAGATCAAGGTTTTCCTCGATGGAGCGGTTGCGATAGGGGCTCTCTTTACCCGGCTGGGTCAGGGTGCCGCGATATTCGCGCATCTGCTCTGCGGTAAGGTCGCAGACGAAGGCCTTGCCCATTTTAATGAGCCTGACGGCGCAATCGTATATGAAATCAAAGTAATCACTGGCGTAGTAGACGTTGTCCCAATCGAAGCCGAGCCACTTAATATCCTCTTTGATGGCGTCAACATACTCGACGTCCTCTTTGGTGGGGTTGGTGTCATCAAGGCGGAGGTTGCATTTGCCGCCGAACTTCTCGGCAATACCGAAATCGATGCAGATGGCCTTTGCGTGACCGATGTGCAGATAGCCGTTGGGTTCGGGCGGAAAACGGGTCTGAACCTTGTTGTATACGCCTTTATCAAGATCCTTGATAACAAAATCCTCTATAAAATTACTCTCGACAATCTTGTTGAGTTCTTCCATTGATTACACCTCTTTGAAATGATGGATTGCAAGCTCGATGCGGGACATAACGGTGTCATAGCCGAGCAGCTTCATAATCTCGCACAGATCGGGGCTGTTCACGCGGCCTGTGATAGCAACGCGAAGAATAGAAGCCGCGTCGCCCGAATGGCCCTTGTAAGCCTCAGGATTTTTCTTGTATTCCTTTACCTCAGGGCAGAAATCTGCGGCAGGGCAGATGCTCTTGATCTTATCAAACCAAGCCGAGCGGTCGTCAGCAGGATCATAGACTCCGCGATAGGCCTCGAGAATACGCGCCGCGTCCTTGGGGTCGATATGCTCGGGCAGAGCATAGCCGTTCTCAAAGCCGTCGTAGAAGTATGCAACGTATCCCTTGACGTCGCTCCATTTGGCAATATCCTTACGGGGCTTGGGAACGTCGCGGTCGATAGAAAGGATATTCTTTGCATACTGCTTGTCCTCAGAGATGACCTCGCAAAACTCAGGGTCAAACTCCTTGGCCCAATCGAGCACATACTGCAAAACGGTGTCGGCCGACATCTTAGAAATGACGTTCTTGCTGATGTCGTTAAGCTTGGCAAGGTCAAACAGCGCACCCGAAACGCTCATCTTTTTCAGATTGAGCTTGAAGGCGGCGTTGGACTCGTTGGGATTAGCGCGACGCCAGTCCTCAAAGTCGGAATTGGCGACCGTCAGCATATATTCTGTGACCGACTCAACGGGATATCCCTGCTCAGCGTAAAAATGAACCGCTGCCTCGGGGTCCTTGCGCTTGGAAAGCTTGCGCTTAGAGCCGTTCTCCTCCTTCATAATGGGGGAGACGTGGGCATACTTTGGCACCTTGAAGCCGAGCAGCTTGAAAAGTTGAATGTGCTTGGGCACCGACGAGATCCACTCATCACCGCGGATGACGTGGGTGGTGCGCATAAGATGGTCGTCCACCGCGTGAGCAAAGTGATAGGTGGGAACGCCGTCCGACTTGAGCAGGACGAAATCCTCGTCGTTTTCGGGTATCTCGATCTTGCCCTTGATCATATCGTCAAAGGTAATGCGCTTGTCCTCGCTGCCGGGGGAGCAAAGTCGCACGACATAGGGCAGACCTGCGGCGAGTTTTTCCTCGATCTGTTCATCGGTAAGAGAGCGGCAGGCGGCATACTTGCCGTAATAGCCGGTGCGCTCCTTGGCCTTGTCCTGTACCTCGCGGGTAGCGGAGAGCATCTCCTCGGTGCAGAAGCAGGGATAGGCGAAGCCTTGCTCCATAAGCATCTTGGCATAGCAGTGGTAGATGTCGACGCGGTCGCTCTGTTTATAGGGGCCATATTCGCCTGCGGTAGCATCA
>JAZTZA010000182.1:0-1708 GCA_045637185.1 Acutalibacteraceae bacterium | reverse complement strand
AACTCATCGGAAAGGTCGTTGATTTGGTAGCGGAGGCGGTTTGCCTCCTCGCTTGTTTCACCGTATTTCTCGCAAGCCTCGTCGTACTCCGCTTCAAGAGCGCGGAGTTCTCGCTCTTGCTCTTTTGCGGTTGCCGTGAGTTCTTCCATAGGGTCAATGGCTTTGTTTGCAGTAACAGCAAATGTAACAAGGGCTGCTACAACGCCCGCAATAGCCGCTCCTGCCAACAGATAGGGGTTTGTCGCCATAGCCGCAGTAAGAGCCGTGGTCGCCACTTTTGCTACCTTTGCGACGGCGATATAACCAACCAAACCTACAACAAAAGCACCTACACCGACGGTAATGGCCGTTATAGCCTTTACTGCCGTCGGGTGAGCCTTTACAAAGCCCGTAATGCCGTTGAGCATATTCGCCCATACCTCCGCCGCGTCCGCTACCGTCGGCGCGAAAACCTCACCAATCGCAATAGATAGGTTGGTCTGCGCGTTCTCGGTCATAGCGAGTTTGCTTTCGAGGGTGGAATAACGGGTATTTGCCTCTGTTGCGAGGGCTGTGTTTTGTACCCACGCGGCGTTGGCAAGCTGCACCGCTCCGGCGAGTCCTTCGTGATTGCTTGCAAGGGCTTTTACAGCGTTGGAAAGTCTGATTTCCGTGATACCCATTTCGTCGAGTATTGCGGTCGCAGACGCGCCGTTTCGCTCCGTGTCGTTCAGTCCTGCGATAAAGGCGTAAAGCGCGTCTACCGCGTTTTCACCCCATACGCGTTGGAATTCCTCGGAGGTCATATTTGCCACAGACGCATACTGTTCGAGTTCCTCGCTTCCTGTTTCGACGGCAAGCGTGATTTTCGACAACAGCGTAGACATAGACGAGCCGCCCGCGTCCGCTTCGATACCAACAGAAGATACCGCTGCGGCGAGTGCGAGGATTTCCGGCTCTGTAAGGCCGGCGAGAGTTCCTGCGGAGGCCATTCTCGTTGACATAGCAACGATGTCCGCCTCCGTTGTCGCAAAGTTGTTACCCAATGCAACGACCGTCGAGCCTAAATTCTCGTAATAAGCTGCGCTCATCTTCGTAATGTTGGCGAATTTCGCAAGGGACGAGGCCGCCTCATCGGAAGATAGGTTGGTAGACTCACCGAGGTTAATCATAACCTCGGTAAATCCCATAACGTCCTCCGTGGCGATACCCAACTGTCCCGCCGCCTCTGCTACTGCGGCGATTTCCGTCGTCGTAGCCGGAATTACAAGGGATAGAGCCTTTGTTTGGTCCGCTATTGCTTCGAGTTGCTCCGGCGTTCCGTCAACGGTCTTGTAAACACCCGTTATTGCGCTCTCGAATTCGATTGCGTCCTTGATACAGTCCACAAACGCCTCTCCGATTGCCTTTATGCCGTTTACAATACCCGCGCCGACGAGCAGTTCCTCGATAGAGCGTAGAGCGTCTTCCGACTTTTCTCCAAACTCTTCCGATTTTCGGCCGGCTTCCTCGCTTTCCTCACCGTAGTCCTTTACCTTGTCGGAGGCTTTGTCTGCGTCGTTGGCGACATCTTCGAGAGCCTCCTCGGTGCGGTTGTTGGCTGCGGACAAATCATCGACGGCGTTTGCCGCCTTTGTGCTGACAGAGGTAAGTTCCTCAATGGAGTCGGAGGTGCTGTCTAAACTCTGCGCCACGTGGACCGTGTTATCAACAGCGTCGCCAAAAGCGG
>JAZTZA010000181.1:0-7114 GCA_045637185.1 Acutalibacteraceae bacterium | reverse complement strand
CACCCTAAGCGACGACCAACGCGAAACCGCTCTGCGCCTGTTAAGGCTTGCGGCGGTGCTGCAGTACACCTTGCCGGGAATACCAAGCCTTTACTATGGCGATGAGGCAGGCTGTGAGGGACTGCGCGACCCCTTCAACCGAGGCGGATACCCTTGGGGCAGGGAGGACAAAGACCTGCTCGAATTTTACAAAAAATTGGGCAAAATGCGCCGATTGTCTGCCTTTGACGGCGGCGACTACCGCACGGTAGAGGTCGGACTCGGCTATATTGTATACACGAGAGAAAAAGAAGATTGCCGCGTGCTTGTGGCGGTCAACCGATGGAATCAGCCCGAACGGGTCGGATTGCCCGAGGACTTTGCCGATGCAACGGTGCTTTTCGGCGAGGTTGAAGATTCAATGATAAAATTAGGCGAGAGAGATTTTGCCGTTTTGGTAAAGAATTGACAGCGTGTATATTTCGCATCTGTTAGGTAAAGAATAACTCCGAAGGGTAAAGGAGTTGAAACAGATGTTGGATAAAACCGCGCTTACTTTGGCGATCATAGGTGCGCTCAACTGGGGCAGCATTGGGCTGTTCCGTTTCGATATCGTAGCCTGGATCTTCGGCGGTCAGACCGCGTTCCTCAGCAGGATCGTGTACACCGTAATAGCCCTCGCGGGCGTATGGTGCATCTCGTTGTTGTTCAGACACAACGGTGACACCGTCGAAACAGTAGATTTCGAGAAATAACCTATCTGCGCTAACTTAAGCAAAACACACCCACCGCGGCGAAATGCCTCGGCAGGTGTGTTTTTGTTTTTGTGAAAACTATGACTGCGCGGATGAATTTTTATCGGTGCCGTTTATCTTTTCCTCAACTATCTTCATCAGGCTCAGAAGACTCGTTGCGTAAAGAGGATAACCCTCGCTGAGCTTTTCGGGAGAAATGTTGACCGGCATCTTTTCATCCCCTTCAAGACGGGGATTTCGCGCGACGTTAATGGCGTTGGCCTCGCGTATGGAGGAGTAGCCGCTGGTCACCGCGCAGTAGTTGTAGGGCGGAATGGTGAACATATTGCGCGGATTTGACTTGTTGGTGACGTGCAGTATGCGAAGCACCCTGTATACGCTTACCATCAGCATCGAGATGCTCGCATCCGAGATCTCGGCGTTGCCCACCTGCATCAGCAGATCGAAGATAACGCTCAATGAGTTGAGCACCAGTCTCTTTCCCAGCAGGAGTTCGGTCGAGGTAATTGGTGAATTACTCTCGGCATCGGGCAGGTCGGTGATGGCGATGGTAGCACCGGTCCTTTCGGTCGTCCTGCCAAGCAGATAGTCACAGCTGACGCGGTAAAAATCGGCGGCGGTGACAACGAAATCAAGGCTGCACTCGCGCTTGCCCGTTTCATAATGGGAGAGTAGCGCCTGACTTACACCAAGGCCTGCGGCGGCCTCCTTTTGTGACAGACTGCGTTCCTTTCGCAGCAGGGTTATAATACGCGGAAAATCGTTGCTCACAGACCCATCTCCTTGTAAAAAATAAGATAAACGAGTAGCAGAAGGTGCATCAAAAGCATAAGGGGTACGCCGATGTAAAACTTCGCCTTTTTGGTTTTGTGCCTGCAAAGAAGCATCGCCGCCCATTCACCTGCGGCACCGCCGAAAAAGGCGATGGTCAACAGGGTCCTTTCGGGCACGCGCCAACGGTGGTTGACGGCGGCGCGCTTGTCGGCGGCGGTAATGATAAAGGCGAGCAGGTTTATGACCGCAAGCCAGATGAACAGATACTTCATTGATTCACCTCAAAGCAGGTCTTACATTCGGGACAAAGTGAAAATTTTCGGTTATGGAAGGTGCGGCAGCGAATAGATATATAATAAAGTCCTGTTTCGCTGCTGAAATCGTGCAACTCAACAAGTCGGTTGCACTTGGGACAAAGGGCTGTCCGCTTGCCCTCTGAATTGACGGCAGAGTCCACCTTCAAGGGCAGTTTAATCACGGCCTATCACCGTAGTGTGCAGGTTTTCGAGCAGGTCGAGGGCCTTGTTCTCCATCTCCTCATCGGGCGACGCGATGAGCCGCTTGTTGATGATTATCTCGCTCTCGGGAGATGCCGCCTTGGCAATAACGGCGTTGGAAACGACGCAGATGTTGCTGACAACACCGCAAAGCTCAATGGTGGAAAAGGGGCCGTTCTCCTGTATGTACCGAGCAAGCTCCATCGAGGCAAAGGTGGGCTTTCTGAGCATTTTTTCTTCACGCGCAAGGCGGCCGAGTTTGCCGTACAGCTCCCAGCCTGGCGTACCCTTGATGCAGTGCTTGACGGGCAGATGTTTGCCCTCGTTGGTCAGCAGATATTTCTGCTCGTGGGTGTCCATCGTGAAGACAACGTCGCCTCCGTTGGCGTAATATTCGCACACTCGCTCGCATATCGGGTCCTCGAGCAGTTTTGCCGCCTCGAAGCCGAGGGAGCCGTCGACAAAGTCGCGCTGATAATCCACAACGACCAGCAATTTTTTCGCAATCATTGAAAAACACCGCCTTTATGTAATTTCAGGTTTATTTTACCCTCTGGTTCGGTTTCTGTCAAGCGAGCCGATGAGAAGATTTTACCATTGAAAAGGCGGTCGGATTTTGTTATAATTTGTATATGTGTGTAAAAGGAGGGAGAATTGGTGAAAAAAAGGGTGCTCATAGCCGCCTGTGCGGCGGTATCGGCACTTGTTGTCGCCCTCCTGTTTTTATTCGGTGACGGTCTGCTGACCGCCTCTGCTCCCGTGGGTGAGAGTGGGAGCAAAGGCTCCCTTTCCGCTTCCTCCAAGCCTAAGGGCGAGCTTGCATCAAGCAAGGCCGAAACTTCAAGCACCGCTCCCGTACCTGCGGCAAAGGACGATGAGCTGCGCGGTATGTGGATAACCTACTTTGAGATAGCCAACCTCTTTGACAGCAAGAAGGGGTTTGAGGCGGCCTTTAACGAAATGCTCGATGAATGTCAGAAGTATAAGGTCAATGCCCTTTTCGTCCACGTTCGCTCCCATTGTGACGCCTATTATCCGTCGCAGTATTTCCCGTGGTCGAAGTATGTGTCGGGCATCAAGGGTACGCAGGGAAAGGAGCCTGCCATCGACCCCTTGGCATATATGCTCGAGGCGGCACATAAGCGCGGAATGGAGTTCCACGCCTGGATAAATCCCTACCGCGTTTCTTACGACTCGACCGACCTTGCCCTGCTTGCCGACAACAACCCTGCTAAAGTTTGGCTGACCGACGGGGATAAGTCCAACGACTCTTGGGTGGTGTCGGCCGCAGGTGGACTTTATCTCAATCCTGCAGTCGAGCAGGCGCAGGCGCTGGTCATCAACGGCATACGCGAGATTGTGGAAAAGTACGATGTCGACGGCATCCATTTCGACGACTACTTCTATCCCACCGTTGACGAGTCCTTTGACGAAAGGGAATATGCCCAATACCGAATGAATGTGTGGGACGCACCTTTGAGCCTTGAGGACTGGCGGCGAGCCAATGTCAACGCGCTGGTCAGCAGGGCCTACGGCACGGTAAAATCGGCGCGCGCCGACTGTGTTTTCGGCATCAGTCCGATGGCGGCGATAAGCACCAATTACACCACCGTTTTCGCCGACGTTGCCGCGTGGGTAGAGGGCGGCTATATCGATTATATTATGCCGCAGTTATACTTCGGCTTTGAGTATCCCAAGGAAGAGAACCGCTTTGACGTGTTGCTGAAAAGCTGGGAGGAGCTTACCGCCGACAGCAAGACGAAGCTCTACATCGGGCTTGGTGCCTACCGCATCGGGTCGACCGACGAAAACAACGTCGAATGGAGTCAGCACAGTGACCTCCTTGCCCGACAGGTCGTATGCACCCGTTCAAGCGACAAATGCAACGGCTTCGTTCTCTACTCATATTCAACCTTTTTCGTTGATGATGAGCGGCACTCTCAGGAGAGAAGTGCCTTGCTTAAGGTTATAAACGGATAAAATCGTTGAAAGGAACCGTTATGGAAGATTTTTCTGAAAAGATAGCCGAAATGGAGCCTGCCGAGAAGCCTGCAGGCTTTTCCAAGCGCCCAAAATGGCTTATAATCGTTATAAGCGTTGTGCTGGTTGCCGCTATTGCGGTGGGTGCGGCGTGGCTTTTCATACCCTCGGAGGATATCCCTGCCGACCTTCCTGCTGAGCCTATCAAAAAGGTGGAGGAGCCCGACGTTGACGCGCCCGACGCGGTGATGGCGGTTATGCTGGAGGTGGGGGATATCGGTGTCGGCGAAGGCTGGCAAGGCCGTGTCGATGCCGCTGTCAAGGCCGCCTATGAAGCGGGCTTTAACTGCCTGATAGTGCCCTTGCACACCGATAGCGGTGCCATCTATTCGTCGAGCCGTTACAGTATGTCGGACGGCACCGACTATCTGCAATATATAGTCACCTCGGCGCACTCACGGGCGATGCTGGTCTATATCGGCGCCGACCCCTTGCTTGCACCCGATATGAGCCAGATCGACCTGACCGACGAGGATGCCCTGCAGAGCGTTGGGGACGAGCTGGCCGACGTCTGCTCGCGCTACGGCACCGACGGTGTGCTGCTGACACCCTCACCCCTTAAGGACGGCAACCCGTCATATACTTCTTATACCGCCGACGGCGGCTCAATGGGCTACGCCGACTACGCGCAGCAGATGCTGAGTGTCTGCGTGGGCAAGGTCGCGCGCGAAATACGCATTTCGGGCGGCGGTGTCTGCGTAGGCGCAACCATATCCTTTGACCGACGCCAAGAGGCTCTTCATTGGGCAAAAAAAGGCGCGGTCGATTTCGTGAGCGTTATCTGCGATTCGACTCCCTATGATGAGGCCGCCTTTTCGGCCGAGGCAGGTGCGTGGCTTGAGGACTTCAGGGGAGAGACACCCATTTATATGCAGATGCCCGTGTCAGCAGTCTCACAGGGGGCAAAGGCGGCCGATCTGCAGGCGCGTTGCCAATGGCTCATCAACGCCAAAAACGGCGGTGTGGTCTTTGACTCCTTTTCAATTGTAAATTCACAGGATAAGGGTATAACCGCTTTGAGAAACTACATATCTCAGCTTGCCGACGAAAACTACGGCATAAGAAAGCTGACGGTTCATTCGCCCTCGTCGCATAATTTTGAGACCTATTCATCATCTGTCAGCTTTATCGGTGCCTCCGACCCCAACCATCCTCTGACCGTCAACGGACAGGAGGTTGAACGCTCCGAGACCGGCTACTTCTCCCTTGACATCCCCTTGACCCCAGGCAAAAACACTATTATCATCTCCCACAAGGATGTCAACACCGCCTATACCGTCACCTACAACAAGGTGCTTATCAAGTCCATCCACCCCTCTGACGAGGTCTTTTATCCCGGTGAGGCATCGGTCACCATCGGCGTCGTTGCCTATTCGGGCTGTACCGTCAAGGCGCGGCTCGGCACCGAGGTCATAACCCTTACGGGTGGCGAGCCGGTCAGCAACGACGAGGCCGAGCTGTTCGTGATGTATACCGGCACCTTTACGATGCCCAAGGCGGATGTAGTGCCCGTTGAGGTGGGCGAATTGATAGTGTCGGCCACCAAGGGCAACGAGAACGAGACCAAATCGGGCGGCAAGGTGATAGTCAGGGCGGCCGAGGTCAACTCCCGTCCCAACGATACCCCCGCATCCTCGGCATACGAGAGCGGCTGGGGCATACTTGTGGGCGAGGGCGACCGATACGTCGCCGAGGTCGCCTCCTATCAGACCGAGACCCTCGACATAATCACCCCTACCGACGAGCGTAGCCGCCCGACCAACGCCTATCTGCCGCAGGGTACCGTAGACTACTGCAACGACACCGATATCTTCTTCAACAACCCTGAATCGGGCAACACCAATGCCTTCCGCAACCTCGACTACGGAAAGCGGGTCTATTCGGATAAGAACATCAGGATATTCAAGGCCACTCTGCCCGAGACCAACACGGTCACGGCCGTCAAGACGCAGACCGAGGGCAGACATACCGTCCTCACCCTTGACGTTGCGTGGAAGGCCCCCTTCAACGTCACCCTTGCACCGCAGGAGTACACCGACCCCTATCCCAAAAAGGGCCGACCCGACTATTCGGTCACCGAGACCACCTATACATATATCGAGATCGAATTTTGCTATACCGTCTCGGGACAGGGCAAGGTAGATATAGGCCAGAACCATCCGCTTTTCAAGTCTGCCGAATGGGTAAAGTGCAAGTCGGGCAACTACGGGCTTAGGCTGTGGCTGAAGAGGGAAGGAGTGTTTTGCGGCTGGACTGCCGAGTATAATAAGGACAATCAGCTCGTTTTCACCTTCCTTAATCCCTTCCAGGTCACCGAATCGAATAACGCATACGGCTACTCCCTAGAGGGCGCCGTCATCGTCGTTGACGCAGGACACGGCGGCTCCGATTGCGGTGCGGTCGGCTCGTCGAAGCAGTACACCGAAGCGGTGCTCAACCTTATCCTTGCGCGCAAGATCCAGCGCGAGCTCGAAAACCTCGGCGCAACGGTAATTATGACACGCGGCGATGACAGCCACGTTTCCCTTGAGGAAAGGGCGACCCTGACCACCAAGACCAAGCCCGACCTCTTCATCTCGGTGCACAGGAATGCCTCTAACAACACCTCTGCACGCGGATATGAAAACTTCTATTTCTATCCTTATTCTAAGGCGCTCGGCGATGCCGTCGGAAAGCACGCGGGCAAATCCTTTACCGTCGACCGAGGGGTCACCTTCTATCCCTTCTACGTCTGCAGGGTGTCCTGTTGCCCGTCGATACTGACCGAAAACGGCTTTGTCACCAACCGCAACGACCTTGAAATGATAAAGGCGGACAGCCACAACAACGCGGTTGCAAATGCCACCGTCGCAGGCATTGTCGACTATCTCGCCTCGCTAAAAGAGTAATCTCAAATAAAAAAACAAGCCATTCTAACTGAATGGCTTGTTTTTTTATGTCTTATTCCATTATCGTCTTGATGTATGCCGCGACCTCTTCACCGTCGCGCTGATGTGCCACTGCGGTGGGGTGATAGGTTCCGCCCAAGGAGTTGGCCTTGGTGCAGCAGTAATAGTAGAAGCCCTTGGC
>JAZTZA010000180.1:0-1764 GCA_045637185.1 Acutalibacteraceae bacterium | reverse complement strand
ACTGCCAGCTTCTTCCAAGGCTGTCCTCCAAATGGAAGTCGATCTTGGGGCCGTAGAAGGCACCGTCGCCCTCGTTGATAATGTAGTCAAGGCCAAGCTTCTCCAGAGCGCCCTTCAGACCCTCCGTTGCGGCCTCCCAATCCTCGTCACTGCCCATGGAGTTTTCGGGACGGGTGGAAAGCTCGATGAAGTACTTAAAGCCGAATTTGGTGTAGACCTCGTTTATCATATGAACGACGCCGACGATCTCATCGGTGATCTGATCGCGGCGCATAAAGATATGCGCATCGTCCTGAGTGAAGCAACGAACGCGGAAAAGGCCGTGCAAAGCGCCCTTTAACTCGTGGCGGTGAACAAGACCGAGCTCGCCGACGCGAAGCGGAAGCTCGCGGTAGCTGTGGGGCTTGCTGCGATATACCATAACACCGCCGGGGCAGTTCATCGGCTTAACGCAGAAGGTCTCTTCATCGATCTGAGTGGAGTACATATTGTCCTTGTAATGATCCCAGTGACCGCTGGTCTCCCAAAGTTTGCGGTTCATAATAAGGGGGGTGGAGACCTCAAGATAATTCTCTCGGGTATGAATATCACGCCAGTAGTCGATAAGGGCGTTCTTCAGTTGCATTCCGTTGGGCAGGAAGAAGGGGAAACCGGGAGCCTCCTCGCAGAGCATAAAGAGGTCCATTTCGCGACCGATACGGCGGTGGTCGCGGCGCTCAGCCTCCTCGAGCAGTTTAAGATGCTCGTCAAGTTCGGCCTGAGTCTTGAACGCAATACCGTTGATACGGGTAAGCATCTTATTGTTCTTGTCGTTCTTCCAGTATGCGCCCGACTGCTGAGTGATCTTGAAGGCTTTGAGAGCCTTGGTGTAGCAAAGGTGAGGACCAACGCACATATCGATATAGTCGCCCTGCTGATAGAAGCTGATAACGGCATCTTCATCAAGATCGCCGATATGCTCGACCTTGTACTTTGCACCGCGCTCCTCCATCAGCTTGATGGCTTCCTCGCGGGGAAGGATAAAGGGCTTGATGGGAAGATTTTCCTTGACGATCTTGCGCATTTCGTCCTCAATCTTCTGCAGATCCTCGTCGGTCAGCTTGGTATCGCCAAGGTCAACGTCGTAGAAAAATCCCTTCTCGGTCGCAGGTCCGTAACCGAAATCAGCGTGGGGGAAAAGGCGCTTGACCGCCTGTGCCATAATGTGAGCCGCAGAATGTCGCAGTACTTCGGATTCCAACTCCTCGGGACATTCGGCAACCGTTCCGTCTTTGTAAACGATCTTCATATGATTCATCCTTTCAATAATGTACAAAATAAAAAAACATCCCACGAAACGCAAACGCGCATCATGGGATGAAGAAATCTCCACGGTTCCACCCAAATTGCCGCCAAAAACAAAGCGGCCACTCTTTCTCCGTTAACGCCGGAGGCTACGTCGCGCCTTTTCAGCGCGCACTCAAGGGCGGTCTTCACACCAAATCACCGCAGGATGCTTTCAGCCGATGGCATCCCTCTCTGTAACGGGGAGGATAGGTGCTACTCTTCCTCTCATCGCTTTTACATTATGTTAACACTTAAACCCCAAAATGTCAACCGATTTTTAACCAATAAACTTAAAACGGACCCTAAGATAAGGTCCGTTTTATGATAAAAGATGCGACCGGATCGATAAGCCGAGTTCTGTCGTGGACAGCTATCTATCTTGACGACGCGTTGCCGCGCCGTTCCAGCCACCTTTCAAAAGCACATCGGGCCAATGTA
>JAZTZA010000179.1:0-2237 GCA_045637185.1 Acutalibacteraceae bacterium | reverse complement strand
CTTCCTGATCTCGATGGGTGCCGATATCCGAGGTGCAGGTACCAGCGTTATCAAGGTTCGCGGTGTCAGCCATCTTCATTCAACCACCTACAGCATCATTCCCGACCAGATCGAAGCGGGCACCTATATGGCGGCCGTTACCGCTACGGGCGGCGACGTGCTTATCAACAACGTTATCCCAAAGCACCTTGAGTCCATTACTGCGAAGCTGGTGGAGATGGGAGCCGTCATCGATGACCTCGACGATGCCCTGCGTATCCGTGCAACCGGAAAGATCAAGCGTTGCAACCTTACCACCCAGCCGCATCCCGGATTTCCGACCGATATGCAGCCTCAGGCGGTTGCCGTCCTTTCCCGTGCCGAAGGGACAAGCATCGTCACCGAGGGCGTTTGGGACAACCGTTTCCGTTATGTAGATCAGCTTACCCTTATGGGTGCGAAGATTCAGGTTGACGGAAAGATCGCGGTTATCGAGGGTGTTGAGGAACTGTCGGGTGCTCACGTCAGCGCTACCGACCTGCGCGCAGGTGCCGCCATGCTTATCGCCGCTCTCGTTGCAAAGGGCACCACCGAGATCGAGGACATCCACCACGTTGAACGCGGCTACGAGGACATCACCGAAAAGCTGATTTCTCTCGGTGCCGATATCCGCAAGGTCGTTTACTCAAATCCTGTTACGACCTACAACGCACAATAATTCCATTTAGGCTATCCATATTTGGACAGCCTAAATTTTTTAGGAGGAAGCCTTATGGCTATCGTATGTCCGCTGTTCAGCTCGAGCGGCGGTAACGCTACATATATCGGGTACAACGGCTCGGGCATACTTATCGACGCTGGCGTTACGGCGAAAAGGCTCAGCGAAGCCCTTGCCGCCATTGATGTCGACCCTGCAGGCCTTTGCGGTGTTTTCGTCACTCACGAGCACTCCGACCACATCAAAGGGTTGCGCGTCTTTTGCAAAAAGCACCATCTACCCGTTTATTGCTCCGAAAGAACGGCCGATGCTATCCTTTCGTCAGGTTCACTCGATCAGACGGGCATCATCACTCCCTTTGAGGATTACATAGAGGTTGGCGGATTTACTGTCCGCAGATTTTGCACCTCACACGATTGCGAAGGCAGCAGTGGTTACTTTGTTACTACTCCCGACGGAAAAAAGGTGGCCGTTTGTACCGATTTGGGCTATGTTTCCGATGAGGTTGGGTGCGCCCTGACGGGAGCCGACCTTGCGATAGTTGAGTCAAACCACGATATCACGATGCTGAGAAACGGGCCCTATCCCCCGTCGCTGAAGCGGCGCATACTGTCGGATAAAGGGCATCTGTCCAACCATCGCTGTGCCGACCTTATCGCAAAGCTCGCTGCTGAGGGAACCAGCCGTTTCGTACTCGCCCACATCAGCCGCGACAACAATACTCCCGATGCCGCCATCGAATGTACCCAGACCCGACTGACCCTCTGCGGTCTTGAATCAGGTCGGGACTATCTGCTCGAGGCAGCGGCACCCGAGGGAAATCGGATTTTGGTGATATAACATGATGAAAATTCAACTTATCGTTGTGGGCAAGCTTAAGGAGAAATATTTCACCGACGCCTGCAACGAGTATATTAAGCGATTGGGCGCCTTCTGCAATATCAGCGTGACTGAGGTTGCAGAACATAAGTGCCCCGACTCCCCCAGCGATGCCGACATCGCCATCACCCTCAAAAATGAGGGCAAGCGCATACTCGACGCCATCCCCGACAACGCCGAGGTAATCGCTCTTTGCATCGAGGGCAAGCAGCTTTCCTCCGAAAAGCTCGCCGACCGTATCAACCTTGCCGCAGTTCAGGGCAAGAGTTGTATATGCTTCGTTATCGGCGGCTCGTGGGGTCTTGACGAGGCGGTAAAGGCACGCGCAAGCCTTAAACTTTCTATGTCCGAGATGACCTTTCCCCATATGCTCGCAAGGGTAATGCTACTCGAACAGGTCTACCGCGCATTCAGCATAATCAAGGGAAATAAGTATCATAAATAGAGCAAAAGGCCGAACTTCTACATCACTTTTCCGAGTGTCGTTGAGGTTCGGTGTTTTTTATGTAAAATATCGGCTTTTTAAGGCGATTTTTTCCTGTGTTTTCATAGAAAATGTATAGACAATCGACAGAATATCTGTTATAATATCGTCAGGTATATTTGCCGTCAGGCGTGGAAAATGAAAGGAGTCGTTATGACAGACGAATTTGAATATATT
>JAZTZA010000178.1:0-5717 GCA_045637185.1 Acutalibacteraceae bacterium | reverse complement strand
ACTTTTCTTTAGGCGGTTCTTTTAACAATGCGTTTGTATATGCGGATAATTCTTCCAGCGTCTCAATTTTGTGAACTTTCTCTTCCTTTGCTTTTACAGACAGATCAAGCAGTTCATCTGCAGATACATCAAATATTTCTGCCAGCTTTATAAGCAGTTCTGCTTTGGGTAAAGCTGTGTTCGTTTCCCATTTTGAAATTGCCTTGTTAGTTACACCTAATATAGCTGCAAGCTCTTTTTGAGACAGCTTGAGTTTTTTTCGGTAACTATAAATTTTTTCACCTAACATAGATTTTCTCCGAACATTTATAGTAACCTCAGTATATCACTAGGTAATAATGTTTTCAAGAATTATAAATCTAATATTGGTAGAACATTACCCAAAAATCACATACTGCCCTTGATCTTGTCGAGGGCACCCTTTTCCAAGCGGCTGACCTGCGCCTGCGAGATGCCAATCTCCTGCGCCACCTCCATTTGAGTGCGCCCCCTCATAAACCGCATCGAAAGGATCATTCGCTCCCTGTCGGACAGCTCCTTGACGGCCTGACGGAAGACGATTTCGTCAAGCCAGTTCTTGTCGTCGTTGTTGTCGCCTATCTGGTCCATAACGTAAATGCTATCGCCCCCGTCGGAGTAGACAGGCTCGCTGAGGGACAACGGGTCAACAATGCTCTCAAGGGCCAGCACGACATCCTGCTTTGATATTTCAAGCTCCTTTGCGATCTCCTCAACACTCGGGTCGCGCTGATGAAGGGCGGTCAGCCGCTCCTTTGCCTGCATAACGCGGTAGGCGGTGTCCTTGATCGAACGGGAGACGCGCAGAGCGTTGTTGTCACGCAGATAGCGGCGTATCTCGCCGATTATCATCGGCACCGCGTAGGTGGAAAATTTTACCTCGTGCCGCGTGTCGAAGTTGTCGATGGCCTTGATAAGACCGATGCAACCGACCTGAAATAGATCGTCGGGGTTTTCACCGCGCCCCGAAAACCGCTGAACAACGCTCAGCACAAGCTTCAGGTTGCCCTCAACGAGAGCCTCGCGAGCCGCCGTGTCGCCCGCTTTTGAGCGGATGATAAGCTCTTCCTTTTGCGCATCTGTCAGCACCTTCAGGTTGGCTGTGTTAACGCCGCATATCTCGACCTTACTGTATTGCAAAACGGATCCCTCCGATTTATTGTGAGTACAGTAGGAGTATTGCCTTGCAGGTATTTGGTAATTCGGAGAATATATTTTTTCGTTCGACAGGATTTGCTTGCCTTTGTCGATGTCGGCGCACGGCAGCGGTTTTTGTTGACACTCGTCAGATTGTTTGGTATAATAAAACAACGGTTAATAATGTTATACCTTATATTATTCAAGTAACAGGGGGTCTTGAAATGAGAAAGATTATCAATGTCCTGATGGTAATTGTCATGGTGCTGTCACTGTGTGCCTGCAGCGACTCCGCAAGCGGCAATGCCGATTCCTCAAAGGACAACTCAAACGTATCTTCGTCAAAGAATAACTCCGTCTCGCCGGGGGCATCTTCTGATAATAGCGAAGATATAGACAGCAGCGAAGGGGAGAGCAGTATTATGTCGAGCGGTGCAGGCGGCTTAAGCAGTAACCTTTTAAGCAGTATTTTTTCGGGCAGCAGTAATATATCCGGCAGTTCCGCTGCAAGCAGTAAGCCCTCCAGCAGTAAGCCCTCCAGCAGCAAAGTTACAAGCAGCAAAGTTACAAGCAGCAAGGTTACAAGCAGCAACAGCGGAATAAGCGCCGTAAGAGCCTCTAAAGTAGGCGAAGAGGAAACTATCTATAACAACAAAATGGTTATGACCTTATACGACGATTTTGACGGAATTTTTCTTAATAGAAAATACTGGTCAGCCTGTCCGAACTGGGAAAGAGGTGACAGAGGCGCCAAATGGGATAGCTCTCAGGTAGCGGTCAAGAATGGAAATCTGGTCTTGTCGGTTTCGTATGACAGTAACGCCGGCTATTGCAAGTCAGGGGGAATCCGCTCACACGGAAAGTTCACTCAGGCTTATGGATATTTTGAATGTTCAATGAAGGTGCAGGATGTGCCGGGCTTCTGGTCTGCCTTCTGGCTGTTGAGCCCGACGATGTCGAATGTCGGCAACGGAGCGGTTGACGGCGCTGAGATCGATATAATGGAAGCATACAACTACACCAAGAAGGGACTGAATTTTGCGGTTCATTGGGACGGGTATGGAAATGACCTTAAGAGCGCAAACAAGAACGTGATTTACCCCGATATATATGACGGCCAGTATCACACCTTTGCTTTGCTGTGGAGTGACACCGCCTATACTTTTTATGTAGACGGTGTTGAACGCTGGAAAACAACCAGCGGTGGCATCTGTGAGGCGCCTGCATATGTGAAGCTTACCCTTGAAGTCGGCTCATGGGCAGGCGAGATCAACAAATCCAAGCTGCCTGCAAATGTATATGTCGACTATGTAAGAGTCTATCAGTTTAAGAATAAGGTATAATAACGGATCATAAAACGAAAACGGATCACGCGGTATTACAGCGTGGTCCGTTTTTATGTATGTAGTAATTATTTCAAAAGGTTTACAAAAAGTTTACTTACATCGTTCTGCTCATTTATGTTAAAATGATCCTGAGGAATGGTTGCCTTTTGTAAAAAGGCAAAACAATTGTTGCGGATTGTATTTTGGAGGAGAAATATGTTTACAGTTGGGGAAACGGTCTGCTACGGAACGCAGGGCGTTTGCATGGTCAAGGAGCTTACCGTCCGTCAAATCGGCAGGGAGAAGAAGGAATACTATGTTCTTCAGCCTGTCTATGATGAACGCTCGACGATCTATGTTCCTGCGGATAATCAGGCACTGGTGAATAACATCCGTCGGGTGCTTACCGAGCAGGAGGTCAACGACATAATTTCATCGGTGTGTAACCAGCCTGCAGAGTGGATCGACGACGACCTTGAACGTAAGGAGTTTTGCAGTTATGTTGTCAGAAGCGGCGACCGCAGGGAGTTGATGCAACTGATAAATATGCTCTATGTTCATCAGGAGGACCTCAAAGTACAGAAGAAGCAGTTTCATATTTCGGACGAACGATATCTTAAAGAGGCTGAGCGGCTCTTACATAACGAGTTTGCCTATGTGCTGAAAATATCGCCCGATGAGGTATCAGATTATATCCTTTCGCGGATAAAATAGAATGTGCAAAATATCGCTTGACAAAGCGTGGCTTAGATGGTAATATACTTTCATAAGTTAAACAGTTAAACCGATGAGAAAGAGTAGTACCTGCCTTTCGCTTCATCAAAGAGAGCCGCTGACGGTGGGAATGCGGTATGGGCCTTGCAGGGAATGGACTTTTGAGGGCGGCATGAAATTTGAAGTAGTTGCCGACGGGTTGCTCCCCGTTACCACGAGCCGCGTATGTTGGTACGCGTCGAGAGGGAAGTTTTTCTTCCAATTTGGGTGGCACCGCGTGTCTTGTGTTGACTCGTCCCAAGCATTTTCCGCGAATGCTTGGGACTTTTTGTTTGGGAGGAAAATTTATGATAATACTCAAGGAGCGATGGCGAAGCTTTATTCGCTATAACAAAACTTTACCCTAAATCAACCTAAACTTATCTGTTTGGAGGAGACTTAAATGAAATTCAATAACATCGATTTTGACACCTATCTTAAAAACTATCCCGACGCCGACGGCTTTTTCGGCAAATATGGCGGTTCATACATTTCACCCGAGCTTAAGGTCGCTATGAGAGATATCACCGAGGCTTACAATACTATTTGCAAGTCAAGGGCTTTTATCAGCGAGCTTCGCCGTATTCGCAAGGAGTTTCAGGGCAGACCTACCCCCATTTCTCATCTTGCCAGACTTTCGGATCAGATCGGCACCGGCGTTCAACTTTATGCTAAGCGCGAGGACCTGAACCACACCGGAGCCCACAAGCTCAATCATTGTATGGGTGAGGTCCTGCTGGCTAAATATATGGGCAAAAAGAAGGTCATTGCCGAAACGGGTGCCGGACAGCACGGGGTTGCCCTTGCTACTGCCGCCGCATACTTCGGATTGGAGTGCGACATCTATATGGGCGCCGTCGACATCAAGAAGCAGGCTCCCAATGTTGCCCGTATGAAGATACTCGGCGCAAGGGTGGTAGAGGTCACCGACGGACTTCAAACGCTGAAGGAAGCGGTCGACGCCGCATTTAATGCATACTGCAACGAATACAAGGATGCCATTTACTGCATTGGCTCGGTCGTTGGGCCCCATCCCTTTCCGTTGATGGTCCGCGACTTCCAGAGCGTCATCGGCATCGAAGCGAGGGAGCAGTTCCTCGAAATGACGGGCGAGCTTCCCGATGCTGTGGTTGCCTGTGTAGGCGGCGGCTCGAATTCTATGGGAATGTTCAGCGGATTTTTGAACGATCCCGTTGACATCTACGGTATCGAGCCTCTCGGAAGAGGTACGACCTTGGGCGACCACGCCGCAAGCCTGAAATACGGCGAGGAAGGCATTATGCACGGCTTCAATTCCATTATGCTCAAGGACGAGAACGGCGAACCTGCGCCTGTATACTCGATCGCCAGCGGCCTTGATTATCCCTCCAGCGGACCGGAGCACGCATTCCTGCACGACCTCGGCAGAGTCAAGTACGACGTTGTCGATGACGATGAGACCATTGACGCCTTCTATACCCTCTCTCGTCTTGAGGGCATCATTCCCGCTATCGAAAGCTCCCACGCCGTTGCCTACGGCATTAAGCTTGCAAAGACGATGGGCAAGGGCTCGGTGCTTATCACCCTTTCGGGCAGAGGTGATAAGGATATGGATTACATTATTGAGAAATACGGCATCCGATAAAAACAAAAGCAAAGAATATTATAAAATCCAAACGGGCCACGCGGCATTAACTGCGTGACCCGTCTTATCTAAAAGGGGCGTTTTCGGCTCTTCTGCGGACAAAGCGTGCTTATGCCACCGAAATTACCGGCGCCGGTCGGTGCCCCTGATTTCATATTATGCCGAGTTGCTCGGGTTGTGAGGAGGGTGAGGAAGAAAATGAGATATCTGTCGGTCAGCGACGTCTGGCGCGAAAAATTCGGCGGCAAGGTCTACCGCCTGTCGATAGAAGGGGGAAAGACCTGCCCCAACCGCGACGGCACCTGCTCAGTCGGCGGTTGCATATTTTGTGCAGGCGGCTCGGGCAGTTTTGCCGAGAGCGAAGGGGACGTCGACCTGCAACTCGACCTCGCAAAGCACCGTGTCGCCGCAAAGAGCAGTTCGGGCCGCTTCGTTGCATATTTTCAGTCCTACACCGCGACATATATGCCGCCTGAGGTGCTGCTTGCGCGACTGATGAAGGCGGCAAGCCGAGATGATATAGTCTCGATCTCGGTCGCAACCCGACCCGACTGCCTGCCTGATGAAATATTGTCGGTGCTTGACAGGGTCAACAGGATAAAACCCGTCACCGTCGAACTCGGACTGCAGACCGCGTCTGACGATACCGCGCGGCTTATCAACAGGGGATACCCCACCGAGTGCTACATTGAGGCTTGCGACAAATTGCGCGCGATCGGCATCGATGTGGTCGCCCACGTCATCATCGGCTTGCCAAACGAAACGCCCGACGACCTGCTCAAAACCATCGACCTCGTCGGCAAAACCGCGCAGGGAGTAAAACTGCAGTTGATGCACGTGCTGCGCGGCACAACGCTTTG
>JAZTZA010000177.1:0-3083 GCA_045637185.1 Acutalibacteraceae bacterium | reverse complement strand
AGTTATAATACAAAAGCTGTCCTCAATCGCGGACGCAATTTGGGGGTATAGCTCAGCTGGGAGAGCGCTTGAATGGCATTCAAGAGGTCAGCGGTTCGATCCCGCTTATCTCCACCAAAAAAGCACCGACTTTGTCGGTGCCTTTTTATTTCATATTATTCCCATCACTGTCTTTTCATTTGGCGCAAAAAGAGCAATACCGCCAACGCCAGCGTAACGGCGGCGTAGCCGAGCACCCACCACAGATGAGGTATCGCCTCGGCGAAGTCACCTCTAAGCACAGCGCGTTCCATATCGACAGCGTGGACAAACGGCAGGGCGTATGCGATCTTCTTAAAGGCGCCGCCTACAAGCTCAAGGTCAAACCAAATTCCCGACACCCACGCCGAAAGATTGGTCAGCAGGGCGCCGCAGATGCCGCCCACCTGCTTATCGCTTAGGACACTTCCGCAAAGCAGGCCGAGTCCGATATAGAGCAACGAAACGGGGATTATGAACAAGACGGCAAACAGGATATTCACCGTGACGTTAAGCCCGAGAATTATCGCCGCAATATAGCAAACAACACACTGTGCGACCGCGATCGGCAGGATCGGCAGGGTGTAGCCGAGAATGAAATCGGTCGGGGTCAGGGGTGTTGTATAGAGACGTTGGAGCAGCGAACTGCCCCTATCTTTCGAAATAAGGGTCGCCGAAAAGAGCGACATAAAGGAGAGTCCGAAAACGGTTATTCCGGGGGTCAGGTGCTCGATTTCAAACATCGCTACGGGGATGTTAGCCTGAATTGCGCTGAGCAGCAGGAGCAACACGAGCGGAAAGCCGAGGCCGAAAAACAGAGTCAGCGGGTCGCGCAATATCTCCTTGGTATTCCTGCCTGCAAAGGTCAACATTCTCATTTTGCCGCCCCCTTTACAATATTGACAAAGGCCTGCTCAAAATTATCGGTACCTGCCATCTCTTTTATCTTATCGGCGGTGTCACAGACGAGCAGTCGGCCGTCCCTCATGATCGCGATGCGGTCGGAGAGAGCCTCAGCCTCTTCCATATAATGTGTTGTCAGGATGATGGTCACCCTGCCCTTGAGGGAGCGGATGATGTCCCACATATCACTGCGCACGAGTACGTCAAGGCCAAGGGTCGGCTCGTCGAGAAAGAGTATCTCAGGCTCGCTTATCAGCGCCATCGCGATGCTCAGTCTGCGCTGCCAGCCGCCCGACAGCTTTCCTGCCTTTTTCCTGATGACCGAGTCGAGTCCGAGCAGTTGGGTCAGCTCCGATATCTTCGATTTTTGCTTATCCTTAGCAAAGCCGTGGACGCCGCACATCAGTTCAAGATTCTCCTGCACCGACAGGCCGGGGGCAACCGCGGTCTCCTGCGGCGAGACGGCGATAAGTGATTTTACGGCGGCGGTATCGCTGTTTATGCTTTTTCCGTTAAGAAAAGCATCACCGCTTGTCGACCTGGTAAGGCAGGAGAGCATTTTGATAGTGGTGGTCTTGCCTGCGCCGTTGACACCGAGAAGGGAGAGCAGTTCCCCCTTTTCGACAGTAAGGCTGAGGTTGTCGACCGCGACCACGTCCTTATATTTTTTGGTCAAGCCCTCAATTCTGATTGCATCCATAACAATTACTCCATTCCGTACTGTTTGCGAAGTCCCTGATAAGAGTCGGTCAGCATCTTGCTGACAAGCTCCCAATCGAGATCGAGAAATCCCGTTGCAAACATTGTGGCAATTCCGTGGACGTAGGCCCACATTTCAAGATGAAAGAGTTTCGCATCAGTGCCCTCAAGCCCTGTGTTATTATGCACGAGGGTCTCCATTTCATCGGTCAAGCCCGATCCTTCGGGGATAGCCTCATTGGAGCGGTCGCGCATATACAGAAGTTTGAAGAGTTCCCTTTCCTCCTTGGCAAAGCGGATATAGGCCATACCGTTGGCCTTGTATGGCGGAAACTCTCCGCCTTCCACCTCGCGTTGCATATACTCCTGACACAGCATATCCGCCCTTTCCACAACCGCAAGACGCAGTTCGTCCATCGTTGCAAAGTTGGAGAATATCGGCTGGGTCGAGCAATTGAGCAAGGACGCGATGTTTCTCGCGTTGATGGCCTGCGCTCCGCTCGTCCTGACGATGCCGACGGCGGTATTGATTATCTCGTCCTTTGTTATTTTGACCCTTGGCGGCATACTGCACCTCCGTTATATAGTCGGTGTTATATATCATTTGTTATTTTACTGCATACAGCCCAAAAAGTCAACCGATTTTAAGAAATTGACATAAAAAAACGGCAGAGAAATCTCTGCCGTTTTTTATCAGCGTGATGTCAACACATCAAGGGTGACAATGACCTTGAAAAGATCGCCGTCGATGACGATGTCGAAGTCGCCCTTTTGAAGTTCGACCAGACTTTTGGCTATTGAAAGCCCAAGTCCGCTGCCCTCGGTGTTTCTCGACGAGTCACCGCGCACGAACCGTTCCATAAGCTCCTCGCTCGGAATGTTCAGGCGATTGCAGGAGATGTTTTTCAGGGATACGCTTGCCCTGCCCTGCTCTGCATTGAGAGAAAGATAGACTCGGGTGCCCTCGAGCGCGTATTTGCAGATGTTGTTTAAGAGGTTGTCAAACACCCTCCACATCAGCCTGCCGTCCGCCATTACAACGGGATTTTTATCATCGGTCTCGGTCACAAGCTCGAGCTTGCGGTCGGCCAGTTTCTCCTGATACTCCCCTACTATCTGGGATATCAGCACCTTGAGGTCGGTCGGCTCCATATTGGCGGTGAGGTTGCCGGTTGACGCCTTTGAGGCTTCAACAAGGTCGGTTATCAGTTTTTTAAGCCGCGCAGACTGACGGTCAATGACCGCGATATACTCCTGAGCGGTGGGTGACTCGATCGGTTCCGCTTTGAGCAGGTCGACATAGTTGACGATGGAGGTAAGCGGCGTCTTGATGTCGTGGGAGACGTTGGTGATAAGCTCGGTCTTCATTCGCTCGCTCTTCATACGGCCGTCGACCGCCTTTGAGAGCCCCATTCCGATGGTGTTGAGACGCTCTGCGTGCTCGCTGAGGATGGGCGGCATAT
>JAZTZA010000176.1:0-1254 GCA_045637185.1 Acutalibacteraceae bacterium | reverse complement strand
TTTTTTGGCGGAGTTTTGGCGTGCTTTTTGGCATTTTCTTCACTATGCGGGTCTGAAGTCCCGTTTTCTCCCGTTTCGGGAGGGTTTTCGGGAATATTCTGCAGGGAAAAAGGTTTTTTCGGTATCGGCGTTGTTCGCTTGTCGTAAACATCTTTGAGGTTATCTACGAGGGATTGACACCAAATGATTTTGTGTCCCTCCCATAACTCCCGGTCGATGTTTTCGAGGTCTACGAGCATTCCGATTATCCGCTCTGCCGTTTCCGCCTCCGTCTTCGCGTAAGAATACAGATACTCTTGATTTGCTACCGTTGAGAGGTTGAAAGAATGACCGTCTGTGATACAGAGCAGTTCGAGCAGCTTAAACCAAAAAGCGTACCCGTTATTTCCCCAACGGCTTTCGAGGATTGAAATAGTTCGCCTCGACCCCGTAACAAAATGGGGGAAATAATCGACCGTCTGTTTCTTTGGTCGTCCCATATTCTCACCTCCGTTTCCCGGTAGCCGGGGAGGGACGCTCCCCGGCGGACCGTTTGTTATTCATAAATGACTTTGCTACCCTCGGCCGTCTTGACGACATCGACGCTCTGTGGAAATCTTGATTTCATCGTCGGGTCGTGCGTGATAGCCATAATTTTCAAAGAGGAGTAGCGGCTCTGAATTGCCTCCAATGCGTCGCAGTATGCGGTAACGCCCTGCGCGTCGAGGAAAGGAGGCTCATCAATGAACAGGAAACCGAGTTGTACGCCGTCTTTCGTACTCTTGATTTCGGAAAGAGCGAGAATGACGGAGAGTGCGGCTTTTACTCTTTCGCCGCCGCTCCTGCTCATATAAGGCAGTCGCCCGGTGTTGCAGTCGTTGATGATGATGTCGAGGGTCGTAACCTCTTTTTTGTTGTTGGATTTCAGCACCTTTTCGGTAACAAATTCGACGCTCATCTTGCCTCCGCTCATCTGTCCGAGAATTCCCGTGGCCGTTGCCTCGAAAATCTGGATAATGGAGCGGATAACATTGTGAGGAATGCCGTCCTGCGAGAACGCTTTTTTGAGGTCCTCGTCAATGGCGGCGAGTTTGCCGAGGCTTTCCGTCTGCTTCATCAGTTCCTCGACCGTTGCTCTGTCGGCGGCCGCCGTTTCTTCCTGCTTCTGCAACGCACCGAGCCTCATAGAGTGCTGTCTGATTTCTCCCTGCAGGGCGGGGGTGTCTGCCTCCGCCATTCTCACGACGCTTTCAAGGTCCGCCGCGCCCTCGGAGG
>JAZTZA010000175.1:0-2470 GCA_045637185.1 Acutalibacteraceae bacterium | reverse complement strand
TGCCGTGGGAGGCTTTCCCGGAGGCCTGCCTTTGTATAGGAAGATCATATGAAAAAGAACGACATTGTGGAACTGAATATCCAATCGATGACAGCCGAAGGTTCAGGTGTGGGCAGGGTGGACGGATTTGCCGTCTTTGTGCCGCGTACTGCTGTCGGTGACAGGGTGCGCGCCCACATAATCAAGGTGACCAAGTCATACGCCGTCGGCAAGCTGGTAGGGCTGCTTGACAGCTCGCCCGACAGGGTGGAAAGCGATTGCCCCGTCTTTGACAAATGCGGCGGCTGTGCCCTGCGCCATATTGATTTTGAGGCCGAATGCCGCATCAAAAAGCAGAGGGTCGAGGATTGCCTGCGCCGCATCGGCGGACTTGATATCTCGGTCGAATCGATCGAGTGCGGCGCTCCCGACGGCTATCGGAACAAGGCGCAGTACCCCGTCGGAAAGTCGGGAAACGGGGTGCAGATCGGCTTTTTCGCACCCCACAGTCACCGCATTATCGAGTGCCGCAACTGCAGGTTGCAACCTGCCGAGTTTGAGGGCGTGCTCGAGGCATTTGAGGACTATATGACCCAATGCCGCGTGCCTGCATATGACGAGCAGACGGGCAGGGGGCTTATCCGCCATATTTATATCAGACAGGCGGCGGTGGATGGCAAAATGATGGTCTGCGCCGTGATAAACGGCAAGGAATTGCCAAACGGTGAGCGACTTGTCAGCTTGCTTAAAGAAAGGCTTGGCGACCGACTCAAAACCGTCGTGCTGAATATCAACACCAAGGCTACCAACGTCATTTTGTCGGACAAATGCCGCGTCATTTACGGCGACGGCTATCTCAACGACGTCCTCTGCGGAGTAAAGGTGCGGCTGAATGCACTTTCGTTTTATCAGGTCAATCACGATATGGCAGAGCGGCTTTATGAGGCGGCGGCCGAGTTCGCAGGCGAGGGTGACCTGCTGCTCGACCTCTACTGCGGTGCAGGCACCATCGGTCTGTCGATGGCGAAGAGGTTTGAGCGGCTTGTCGGCGTCGAGGTTATAGACAAGGCGGTCGAGGACGCAAAATTCAATGCCGCCGAAAACGGCATCGATAATGCTGATTTTATATGCGCCGACGCCCACCAAGCCGCAAGCGAGCTTGAAGCTGAGGGCCTGCGCCCCGATGTAGTGGTGGTCGACCCGCCGCGCAAGGGGCTTGCCCAAGGCCTGCCTGCGCTGATTGCCGAGAAGATGCAGCCCGAACGGGTGGTCTACGTCTCCTGCGACCCCGCAACGCTGGCGCGCGACCTCGCGGCATTTGCCGAAAGCGGCTACGCCACCCGTCGCGTCAAGGCCTTTAACCTGTTTCCCCGAACAGCCCACGTTGAAAGTGTCGCGTTGTTGGAAAAAATGTAATTTTCCGGAGGTGTACCGATGAACGAAAACCGTTGCCCCGTGTCCAAAAAATGCGGCGGCTGTCAACTGCAAAACCTGACCTACGACCGCCAGCTCAGCTTCAAGCAGGTGCGTGTCATAAAACTGTTGGGCAAATACCACCACGTCAACGAAATAATCGGGATGGAGCACCCCTACCACTATCGCAACAAGGTGCAGGCCGCCTTTGGTGAAAAGAGCGGCAAGGTCGTGTCGGGCGTCTATCAGTCCTCGACCCATAACATCGTCCCCATCGACAGCTGTATGATCGAGGACGAAAAGGCGGATGCCATCATCGTGACCATTCGCAAGCTGCTTGTCAGCTTCAAACTGCGCCCCTTTAATGATAAGACGATGCGCGGCTTTTTGCGTCACGTTCTGGTGCGCCGCGGCTTTGTCAGCGGTCAGATAATGGTGGTGCTTGTTACCGGTCAGGAAGAATTCCCGCGCGCAGACAAGTTTGTCAACGCCCTTTTGGAACGGCATCCTGATATCACAACAATCGTGCAGAACGTCAACGACCGCCATACGAGTCTGGTGCTCGGCGAGAAAACAAGGGTACTCTACGGAGAGGGGTATATCGAGGAGACGCTCTGCGGCCACCGCTTCAGGATGTCGCCCAAGGCCTTTTATCAGATAAATCCCACGCAGACCGAGGTGCTTTATTCCAAGGCGCTCGAGTATGCCGAGCTTGACGGCAGTCAGACGGTCATCGACGCCTATTGCGGTACGGGAACCATCGGAATAATCGCCGCATCCAAGGCAAAAAAGGTCATCGGAGTCGAACTCAACGCCGATGCTGTCGCAGATGCAAAGATCAACGCCGCCCTCAACGGAGTGGATAACATTGAGTTTTACGAGGCCGATGCAGGCGAGTTTATGATCGAAGCGGCGGCTGAGGGCGTGGCGGTCGATGTTGTAATAATGGACCCGCCCCGCGCAGGCGCAAGCCTTGACTTTCTCAAGGCGCTGACGACGCTTGCGCCCGAGAGGATCATATACGTTTCCTGCAATCCGCAGACGCAGGCGCGCGACCTGTCCTACCTGACCCGAAAGG
>JAZTZA010000174.1:0-9564 GCA_045637185.1 Acutalibacteraceae bacterium | reverse complement strand
GCCTCGGCAAGCTCGGGGTTAAGACCCTGCAAGCCCGCAACGAAGGTAAGGAAGCCGGAACCTGTACTCTGCCACAGAATAACGACGATACAAACCATCATCGTATACTTGGTATTGGTCAGGAACTGAATAGGTGTGCTGATGAGTCCCGTTTCGATCAGCAGCGAGTTGATAAGTCCGTAGGAGTCACCACTGAATATGTACTGCCAGATGACGTAAACGCTTCCCGAAAGGGTCGGTGCGTAGAAGCACAGGGTCAGGAAGGAACGCCAACCGCGCTTGAACTCATTGATACACCACGCGATAACGAAACTGGCAAGGTATCCTGCCGGTCCGGTAATAACCGCGATGACGAGGGTGTTTTTAAATGAGATGCCGAAAACGTCGTCGTCAAGGAAGAGACGGATATAGTTGTCAATTCCGTTGAACTCAGGGAAGTTCAGCATATCAAAGTAGGTGAAGCTGAGCAGCATAGCTGCGAGCACGGGGATAAGCATGAACACCACAAACAGCAAACCCCAAGGAGCAAGCATCGAAAAACTAGCCCATCCGCTTGTTCCAAGCTTTTTATGTTTCTTGGCTACCAATTGTTTCACTCCTTACTCACAGTTTACTTTTTGTATTTGTCTGCAACGATTTCATCGATACGGTACTGCTCGTACTTACGCGCGAGCTCTTTATCCATATCTTTACTGTAGCTGACCAACGCGGCACGCGGATTTTCATTCTTATAAAGAACGGCACGGTGTGCGTTGTTGAGCATACGGGTTACATAGTAGTCACCGGGGACCTTCGGGAAGTCGGTGACGTGCTTCCACTGAGCCTTGATGGACTGTGCATCGTCATAGGACCAGGGAAGCATATCGAAGGCCTCGAGGTTTGCGGTGGAGTAACGTCCGCCGGCTCCGAGTCGGGCTTCAATATTGTTACCGTAGGTTGCCTGAGTATCGGCGCTGACCCACCAGGACATAAAGTCCCAAACCTGTTCCTTGTTATCGCAATCTTCAACCATAATGCATACGGTTCCGTCGCAGACCTCAGCGCGACTGATAGTTCCGTCCTCCTGCTCGGTTCCCGGAATGGGAGCCATCTTCCACAGACCCTTGATTTCGGGAGCACCGACAGCCAGGTTGTTGAAGAAGCTGTAGCCGGCCATAATGATCGGATACTCGCCCGAACGGAAACGGTTCAGGGCATCATAGGAGATCGGAACATCGTAATCGGTGTAGAATCTGTTGAAGGTGATAAATGCGTCGATAGCAGTCTGGTTGTTAAAGTTAGTGGCAGTTCTGCTCTCGTTATAGTAGGTGCCGCCGTTCTGATACAGATAGGTGGCGTAAGGAATCGAGTTGATACCGATGTTCATATTCTGACGCTGAATAATGTTCAGCAGGTCGCGAAGCTCCTTCCAGGTCTGAGGAGGCTCGACCTCAAGGTCGGCAAGAACGTCGGTGCGGTAGAACATCATCTGGAAGTTCTGGGTCTCGGGCAGACCGTAGACCTTTCCGTCGAAGTACTCAATGGCAACGAATGCCGAGGGATAGAACCACTCTTTAACCTCATCGAAGGTGTAGCGGTAACGCTTTTCGCCGTTTTCATCATACTGATTCTCGGCGTTGAACTGGTCCATATCCTCAAGCGAGCCACGCATTG
The DNA here is from genome assembly GCA_045637185.1 of Acutalibacteraceae bacterium. Classification (GTDB taxonomy): domain Bacteria; phylum Bacillota; class Clostridia; order Oscillospirales; family Acutalibacteraceae; genus RGIG2206. Next base: position 7,911 of record JAZTZA010000174.1, on the reverse strand, counting down.
AGTAGTTAACGGGTGTTGCACTGTCAACGTACAGGCAGGCGTCGGGTCCGACTCCTGCAAGTATAGCCTGTGTCAGCGCGCTTCCTACGGGAACAAGGCTCACCGTTACGGGAATCTTGTACTCAGGGGCGAATTTGTCGTCAATCAGCGATTTCAGAACGTTGAACTGGTCGCGGCCTGCTGCCGACATCCAGATCTCGATGGGATCGCAGATGTACTCAGCCTCGGAGTTATCGGAATAGTCACTTCCATATGCGTTGTAGTCGGTGACAAAGGAGGCGAAGAAGGCCTTAAAACCGAATACCAGAGAATCCCAGAAGTTAGCCTTTGTCTTGGGCAGGCTATCCTCGTTCTCTGCTCCGAAATAGATAGTATCCAGAAGCAAGGACTGGTTGGTCATATCGGTAAGCATATCCGAAAGAGAGGAAATGTTGCTCTTATATGCGCTGAGTCCGGTAGTTATTTCAAGGGGATCTTCTATGAACTTATCAAGCTGCTTGACCATAACCGAGATGAAGGCAGACATACCGCCCGAAACACCGCCGTTGATCTCTCCGAGATCCTCGTCGATATCAACGAGTCTCTTTCTTACGTCCTTCATACTATCGATCAGATGAGGAATCTCGATATCGAGGTTGTAGGTACGCAAGGAGTCGGGAGTGGTACCGGTGACCGCGATGATCTCAAGATAGTCGGCATTCAACTGGTTGATGCACTTCTGCAGCTCCTGCAGGGAGTCAACCAACTGACCGAGGGAAGCCTTCAGGGTGATGGTGCGCTTTCCTTTTTCGAGGTAAATGTAGTAGGGATTATCCTTTTCGTCGGAAAGCATATAGTTGCCCCAGTCGTTGTTGGGGTCAAATGCAACCGTCTCGAGCTCCTGATAAGGAACGGCTCCGTCGACCATAATGGTACGGTATACTCTGAATCCGCGAACGTAGTTCTGGATGTACTTGAAAGAAAGAGTATAGAAGCCGGTCTCCTTAACGTCGACCTCCCAGCTTATCCACTGTCCGACCTTGTTCCAGTTCTCGCCGCCGATGGTGTTCAGGCGGATCTGAGAAGGATGGGCAGGCGAAGTGGAAGCGGAAGAATAGTCGGCGACCATCGACAGACTGCGGTCGGAATGCTCATAAGCATTCTCGGCCTCAATCTTGAGCGTATCGCCCGAATAGACCTTGGCATCCTTATGCTTGTTCTTATACTCCTCGTAGCTGATCAGGCTCTCAGGACGGCTGAGGGTCAGCTCGGCAAAGCATACCGCTTCGCGCTGAGACTCAAAGCGCAGAGTATGAGTTCCCTGCTCGAAGTAGAACAGGTAATCGGCATCGGTCATATAGTCGTTATCGTGGAGGACATACTCAGTCCAACGCTGGACCTCAACCGACTCGGGTGAAAGCTCATTGCCCGAGGAGTCGTAGCGATGGCCGTACTCGTTGAGCTCAACATCATCAGCGTAGACATCGGTCCAGATGCGGCTGAGCGAGATAGAGGTTGCCTCTGTAAACGGGGTAATGCCGTCAATATAAAGGCGGATCTCAGAGTTGATCGGCTTATCCTTGATGGGCAGGTAGAGGGTCTTTATGTTATAAAAGCCGCTCTTCTCAACCTCGACGGTCCATTCGATGTTACCGCCCGCAACCAAGGTTACTCCTTCGTGCGATTTACCGTTGCCGTCGGTAAGGGTCTCGGTCTTGACACCCTCACTTCCGACGTAGTTAAGCACGTCTACCTTAACGTCGGTAATATCACCGGCAGCATCCTTATGAGCCGCAAGATACTCGAAGTATCCAAGGCCGCTAAGCGCCAGTGCGGAGCCGCCGTTGTCGGCAGTGCCGACCTGCTCCGAACCCGCAGCAGATCCTTCCGCCTCGTCGGCATAGGCTGTCAGCATCGCAAAGGATGACAATGCCATCAGCATAGCCAGCAAGAATGAAAGCACTCGTTTTTTGTTCATTCAGCATTTCCCCTTCTGAATTTGATATGGGTGGGTTGATACCCAAACCTCGCGTGCGCACGCGTACATATAATAACGCGAGAAAAGACCAAGTCGCTTTTTTCCGGCGACCAGGGCCTTTGTTTCACACAAATATGTACAAAAAAACACACTCGGATTTTACCATTTTAGCACACATCGGACAATATGAACAGGGTTTTCACAAACATTTTACATTTTTCGTCATTTTACACATCAAATTGCCATAATTTATGTTAAATGACACCAAAAAACCTGTCCCATTCCTATAAACGTGAGTCGCAAAATGTACAAATTGACAAGCAAACCTTGCCTTTTAAGGAAAGCAATCCCCTCACACGACACCGATTGCTCGATAGAGCAACTTGTATAAATGCAGGCGCAGATTGTTTTCCCTTATTTGTCATTATAACAAACAAAAACCAATACCGCAATAGGATATTGAGACTTTTTTAAGCAGTTTTTACAAAAACTGCCGTCCGACAGGCTACAACACAGTCAGGCGGCAGTTTATTGCAATCAGTCTTATACGAGCAGGTCGAAAATTATGATCGCCGCAAAGGCAACGGCAAGTAAAATATTGCCTGCATTTCCAAAGGTAACAGGTATCGCTCGGTTGGGTTGGATGGTTACTTCTCCTTTATTAAGCCTTATCCGCCTGACGTAGACGATGAACAGCACAGTGCCTGCTATCGTCAGTCCCGACATCAGCATTGAATAGCCTCCGGATATCACGATCGAAACCAAATTCTCCATAAGCTCAGTGAGCGATGCACCCTGTAACAAGCTTGGATCAGGGTAAAAATACTTAAGGATAACGGCTGACAAAAATCCGCCTAAGAAATTGAGCGATGCGTGCAGATATATTGTATAGCGCAGCTTGCCGTATCTGAGGTAAACGAAGGCCAGCACCGCCCCGACCGTAAATCCGTATATTATTTGGAAAAGGTTGCCGTGAAAACAGCCGAACATCCACGCCGATATCAGTATCGCTGTCAGGTCGCCGTATTTTCTCAATCGGTCGCACAGAAGGCGCCTGAACACAAACTCCTCCCCTATCGGTGCGATCACGACCGTAAACAAGAACACCTGCCACAGCTTGCTCGACGATATTATCAACTGCAATGAGTTGTCCACTACCTTTTTGGTTACCGCCTGATAGATATATATGATGCTGTTGGAGATCATATTACCCGCCATCATAACTCCGATGGCGATCAAGAGGATTATCAGCCAACTACCGACGGTGATGTCGGTCTTTTGAAGGGTAGTCTTTTCCGACTTTCGCACTATGAGGAACATAACGGGCAGTCCGCAAAGATAGAGGGCAACGTCGTTGACTATCCAGCTTACAACGGGATTTCCGAGCAGTTGGGGTGCAAACTGTCTGAGCCCGAAGGCAAGGGCATAGGTTGCACCGTACCATACCGCCATTAAGGCAAGCACGCCAAAGCCCAACCGCGAAAAGTCCCTTTTCATCGGTTTTTCAATTGCAAGCAGTTCAGCTCTTTCCATAAAAACACCTCTTAAGGTTATCATTCTTCTCTCAGTCCGCAGAAGAAGTCGGTCAGCAGTTGGGTGCACTCCTCTTTCAGCACTCCGTTGGTGACGCGCGGACGGTGTCCGAAGGGCAGGTCGAACATATGTATGACCGAGCCTACCGCGCCCCCTCTTTCGTCGGCGGCGCCGTATACCACGCGGTCAAGCCTTGCGTTAAGTATTGCTCCCGCGCACATCGGACAGGGCTCAAGGGTCACGTAAAGCTCGCAGCCGCTCAGCCGCCAGTCTCCGATTTGTTCGCTCGCCTGAGTGATGGCCTCTATTTCGGCGTGGGCAACGGCACTCGTCCCCTTTTCGCATCGGTTGCGTCCCCTGCCGATTATTTCGCCGTTATGCACGACAACGGCACCGACAGGAACCTCGCCGTCGGCTGATGCCTGTTTGGCAAGCTCGATGGCCTGCGCCATAAACTGCAGGTCAGTATCCGAATGCCACGACAAGAGCCTCACCTCCAAACATAGCGACGGGGACCCAAAAGCCAGCAGTTCCCATAAACGCTTTCATAGCCTCGCCTGTCGAAAGGGTTCCCCTGCCTGCCGAGCGGAAGGCATAAGGGTACCGCTTTGCAAGCAGCCACGCGGAGAATATACCCGCCGCAAAGCAGACGAAGAACATCACCGACACAAGCCACATACTTCCCAATTCGCTCATATAGGTGCCTGCAAGCACGCTTACGGCTGAAACGGCGTTATTCAAAAAGTGAACTATGATTGAGGGTAGCATTGAGTCGGTCAGTATATCAACGTATGCCAAAATGCAACCTGCCGCAAAGGCAAAGGGTATCTGCACAAGGTTGCCGTGCACCAATCCAAACAAAAGGGATGACGCGAGAATGGCAAAGGTGTTGCCGTATTTGCGAAGGTGGCTCAAAACAACTCCGCGGAAGGCGAACTCCTCGACCAGCGCAGGCACTACCGCGATAGCGAAAAGATACAAGGCGCCGCCCGAGACACCGTCGGGGATATCCAAGGAGCCGTAGTCGGTGTTGATTCCCAATTGGGTGAGCACCGCCATATAGGGCTCCATAAGGAGATTAAGCACCAGCATACCGCTCAGGGAGACTGACAGCAGGGGGAAAAGCAATCCTGCTTTTACGGGTCTCGCGGGGAATATTCCACCGAATGAGCCGCACCGCACCCTCGTCGCTATCAGGAAGGCAGGAACAAACATAAGCACCGAAAACATTATCTGCATCTCAAGGCTGTTCAAAAGCTCATACATATTATCGCTTTTCTTCAATATAAGGAAGATCACCAACACGACCGCTATTATTCCGGATACCACAACATTGGAGCCTGCGGTAACTAAGCCCATAAGGTTGCACTCGTTTTTGAGCTGTCTTTTTTCGGCTTGGATACGGAAATTCTCCATAGCGTCGAACTGTACTTGCACTATGTTTTCCTCCCTTCTGAGCGTTACTTTAATGATACGGCAATTTTACCCCCTTGTCAATGCAAATAATAGTTGGAAAGGCTCTCTGATTGTGATATACTTATCTTAATTGATAATATCAGAGGACGTGATAGGCTTGTTTATAATTACCTTAATACTGTTAGCGATGTTGATACCCCTTGCATTTCTTTCAGGAAAAAGGATGCTCTGCCGCGATACTACGTCGGGACTTCGATCCGCTCTTACCGTTGCGCAGGCAGGAATGGTACTGGCGATAATTTTCGGCGTCTTTGAGTCGGGTTACAACGCAATTGTTTATTACAACTCTTTGGCCAACGGATACGACGACGTGCGCATCGACTTTCTGCGGTACGCTGAGACGGTTATAGTCAGCCTTTATTGGATAGTAGTGCTTGTCACCGAGTTCCTGAACAGGAAGAAGGAAAAGCTTCGTCTTAAAATAGTCTATCCCGTTGCTGTGATCTCCCTTGCTTTGATCTGTGCGGGATTAGCGGCGCTTGTTAATGCCAATAATAGTTATTACTTCGACTACACCCTTTACGCCCTTATAGGATTGGTCGTTATCGGAATTCTTCATATGACCAATATGCTGCTTAACTTCAGATCTATGTGGCAGCGCAAGGTCATCACCGTGGTAAACGGTGCCGTTTTTGCCATAATGGTCGCGCTGGTCATTTTGGTTATAAGAATCGGCACGGATCAAACCGGAACCGCTATCGATACCGAATCCTTATTAAGTATTTCAACCATTGTTATCTTCTTCCTGTTGCCCTCGATCATCTGCATCGGAACGGTCATCGCTGAGCATATTAAGGAAGACTGATCTATCTTACAAAGGAGGCTGGCTTTATGCCTACCGCAAGCGAGAGAAAGGCGAGAGCAAAGCAGTATCTTCGCGGACAACTGCTTATAGGTGCGGTTGCCGTTTGTGTCGCCGTCACCGCCTATGCTTTGGTGTCGGTCTGTGTCGAAATGGCCGCATTCGCGGTTGGGGCAGGGTCGGACTCCCTTGTTTACCTGCTCTTTTCGGCAGGGGGTGCGATCCTTTGCCTTTTTGCCGTTGCTCCCCTGCTCTACGGCATTAACAAAAGGTGCCTGCTGACCGCTCTCGGCAATTTTGTCCCCCTTAGCGAGATATTCACCCTTTTCAGCGAGGGCAAACGCTATTTTCGGTACGTTATGATGACGGCGAGGATATATCTGCGCGCCTTTTTGTACGGATTTGCATTTTATCTGCTTGGTGGGGTCGGGCTCTACCTGTTAAATTCGGACACGGTCGTGCTGACCTCGACCCTTTCTTCCCTGCTCTCCTTTGCGACTGCTCTTATGTTCGCTCTAGGCGGTATACTCTCCGCCTTTGCCCTTGCGCGTGCCTTCCTGTGCGACTACCTGTTTGCACTTGAGCCCGACTGCAAGGCGGGAGAGATTCTTCGCCGCTCGTCGCAGATGATGTCGGGCAGAATTGTTGAGTTAGCCGAGCTTTTGTTCAGGTTTACACCTTGGTTTTTGCTGGCCGTGACCGGCATTGTCCTGCCCTTCGTGGCGGCTTATTATGAGATGGCGGCGGCTGTGCTTGCCAAGGATATAATCTACGGAGGAGAAGAATGAACCTAATTCTTATCGGTATGCCCGGTTGCGGCAAAAGCACCGTCGGTGTCGTACTTGCAAAGCGGCTTGGATTCCGATTTGCCGACACAGACCTTTTAATTCAGGAGAAAAGCGGATGCTTACTTCAGGATACCATCGACCGCTTGGGCAGTAAGGCTCTGCTCAAGCTTGAAGAGGAGGTGCTGACCGACTGGGTCGGCGACAACACGGTGGTTGCTACGGGCGGTAGCGCCGTTTACTCAGATATTGGTATGGAGCACCTGCGCGAAAACGGCAAAGCGGTTTACATAAAACTGAGTCTTGGGCAGGTTGCCAAAAGGCTCGACAACCTTGCGACCCGCGGGGTTGCAGGCGCGGAATGCCACTCGCTCGAACAGCTGTACGACCAGCGGACTCCACTTTATGAAAGGTATGCGGATGCGGTGGTCGAGGCCGATGGCTTGACCATTGAGCAGACCATTGAGGCGGTTTACAATGCAGTTAAATCGTTGATGTAAAAAAATCTCGGTGAAATTTCACCGAGATTTTTTGTTATATCTCATCAGGCACGAAGCAGGGCATCAGCTCAAGCTTGAACTGATTTCTGATATGCAGGTCGTCGATGCGGGCCTTTTTAACGGGATCGTCGATCTCGCCCGTGCGAATATATCGGTCGAGCTCCGCGTAGGTGAAGCCGAGGTTATCCTCATCGGTCCTTCCGCAAAGGCCGTCGATGGGTACCTTGTCGACCAACACATCGGGAAGGCCGAGCACCCTGCCGATCTGCTTGACCTCGTCGACCGTCAACTGCGAGCAGGGGCTGAAGTCACCCGCCGCATCGCCATATCGGGTGGAATAGCCCACCCAATCCTCCGACAGATTGCAGGTGTTGGCGACCCGTCCGTTATGGCTTTGCGAAACGGCGTAGAGGGTAGCCATTCTGATTCTCGGGGGCAGATTAACGAGGCTTTGGGTCTGCAGTTCAAAGGGGATGCTGCTTTTGAGTCCTTCAACAGCATCCTTGATGTTGACAACGAAGTGCTTTATGCCGAGGTGATCGACCAGCAGCTGCGCCATATCGATGTCGTGCTGTTCGCCGCAGGGCATCAGCACCCCGATGACCCTATCCTTGCCGAGCGCCTCAACGCAGAGGGCAGCCACGATGGAACTGTCCTTTCCGCCCGAAATGCCGACAACAGCATTGCAACCCTTTCCGTTCTTATCAAAAAAGTCACGAATCCACGCGACACATTGGTCCTTGACCCTTACGGCATCAAACATCAGCCAATCCTCCGTTTTCGTAAAATCCTAATACTATTATACCACCCTTTGCATCCACTTTCAATGACCTGAGAAAATTTTTGCGTTATAGACTT
>JAZTZA010000173.1:0-12935 GCA_045637185.1 Acutalibacteraceae bacterium | reverse complement strand
GGAGCTGACGTACTGATAATAGGATTTGTCCATCGGCCAGACAAAGCCCTTCTTACCGACCTTGACGACAGATTTAGCAACCGGCTTGTCCGAGTACATCTCTTCCTCTTCGGTCTTTACGACCTCACTCGAATACTCAACTCCGTTTACGCGGTAAGAGAGTACCGTCTCGACAATACGGGTTGCCTTTGAGGCTCCATTTGAAGCAAGAACGACACGGCTTTGCTTATATTCTTTCTCTTCGCTGAGGGTCAGCGCAGGAATAGAAACAACTACGTTAACGACCGAACCCTCCGAATAATCGGCACCTGTGTTGAGTCCTTCAATTAGTGCGACCGAAACACCGAAGGCAGTAGCGATCGACTCGGCAGTATCGCCATTATGAACGGTATAAGGAACATAAGTAGGATAAAGCAGATAAGAAAGCGCTGTAACATAAGGCAAAGCAAGATGTTCGGTCTTGTCGAGGACACATTCCTCAACGACTATATCATTGTAGAATATGCTGTCACCGCGCGCATCACGCAGGAAGCTATTCGCCTCTTCAATCGAATCGGCACGGGCAGCAAGCACACCGTTTACATATATAACGCAATCAGAAACGTAGTCATCCTCGCCGTTGATGATCTCATCTCGAAGTTCGCCCGATGAGATAAGGGACGAAGTCGATGTAATTGCATATCTGTAACTTGTATCAGGTTCGACTGTAACTGCCGTATTCTTTGCAACGTCGTCGGCGATCATATTGAGGGCAGAATCGGCAACCTTTTCGCTCTTAACATATCCGTAGTTGGTGCCGTTGACTGTGACCTCAAGCGCATAGGTAAGACCTGCAGTTGAGAAAATTGTGCAAAGCAGGCAGACGGTTAAAACGACCGAAGCAGTAGTCACGGCCATACGCTTTAATTTAGGGAAACGTTTGCAGGCAAACTTCCACAGCGAAGCAACAATATAGCAGAGATCTAATATTAAATTGTAACCAGCGGAAACTATCTTTCGAAGTTTCAAAAACACCGTATTCAAAGAATCTCTCCTTAAATAGTTACAATTTTGTAACTTTTATAGCCCTATTTTAGCAAAAAGGTTACAAAATTGCAACCTTTTTTCAGAAAAAAGTTTCAAAATTGTAACAAATACCTGTGAAAATTGCTTTTCACAGGTATTTGTTAAGGTTAAATTCTATCAAGTTCTATGACCGTATCGGCTATCGAACGATTGGTATAATCGTGACTAATCATCACGATGCACCTATCTTTCTTATACTCATTTATCAGCTCGCATACCCTGTCAATATTAGCGCCATCCAAACCAACAAAGGGTTCGTCAAGCAAAATCGTATCGCCGTCATAGAAAAATGCGCGTGCAAGGTTGACCCTTTGGTTCATACCGCCCGACAGTTCATCAGGACGCAAGTTTATCTCCTCTTTGGTAAGGCCAAATCTCAGCAGCAGTTTCTCTGCTTCTTCAACATTCTTGTCAGGACGTACGAGGGCAACGTTCTCGAGCGCAGAATACCACGGCAGTAATCTCGTCTCCTGAAATGCATATGACAGCCTTCCGACATCAGAAAACGTTCCGCTTTCAATACGGCAAAGTCCTGCTATCGCACGAAATAGTGTCGTTTTTCCAAATCCCGAGGGAGCCGAAATAAGAGTAAGCCCTTTATCATTGATCTCAAGATTTAGACGGTCAAGCACAACGTGATCACCGAATCTTACGGTCATATCCTTTATAATCATACCTGACCACCCCCTAACCTAAGCCGAGAGGTAATCTTATTTGATGTGAACTTGAGGAGTTTATCAAACAATACCGACAGCAAGACAACGACTGCAGTCAAAGCAAACATCTCCGCAATTTCAAGGTAAAACTTCGATTCAAAGATCTTGTTTCCTATTGAATACTTGGAACGGCATATGACTTCAGCGGCAATTCCTGCCTTCCAGCTTAGGCCCAGTCCCGTTTCAGCGGCAGACGTAAAGTATGGAAGTATCGAAGGGATATAGATATATCTGAGCTTCTTTACAAACCCAAATCCAAAGACGACCGACATCTCAAGCAATTTGCTGTCAACCGAATTAAGTCCCGCAAGGACATTTGCCCACACGATCGGCATTGCCATAAGCAGACAGATAAAGGTCGGTACAGTCTCTGTCCCCATCCAGCAGAGTGCAAGAATAATGAAGGATGCGACGGGAGTAGATTTAACTATGTAGATGATTGGAGAGGTAAACCTCGCAAACCATCTATGCCTGAATGCAAATATGGCAAACACCGTGCCAAGCACAAAGCCGACAACAAAACCGACAACTACCCTGATTACAGTCATAAAGAGCGTTTGCCAAAACTCATACTTTATAATCATTCCAAACAGCGCAACTATAACCTGTACGGGCGACGGCAGCAGTATATCCATACCGATCAACATACTTATGGCTTGCCACACAAGCAACCAAAAGAGTGTTACAAGGACTCCCCAACCGACCTTTTTAACCAACGTAGTAGAAGGCTTCATCAGGCAGCTTTCCTCCGACAGATTTGGGATTTGAGCTGTAAAGAACGTTATAGAAATTATTGATCTGATCGATCATATCCTCACCCGACGAAAAGACGATGTTGCATCTGGGTAAGGCCTTGAGAGCAACAGGAGCCTTGGGAATGATACCAAGCTGAGCGATCTTCTCCGATGCGGCCTCATAATCGTTGTTTACCTTATTTATAGAATTCTCATAATCAATAAGGAAGTTCTTTACAGCCTCGGGATACTTATTTGCAAACTCGGTGTTGACCGCTACGCATCCCATAGAAATGATGCTTCCCTCATACTCGGTACCCTTGACGGTGTCATCCCAAACCTTATTCAAATTAAGAGCAACACGCATATCCTTATTCTGTGACAAAAGCGAGGTTACGGTCGGCTCGGGCAGAAGCACCACGTCAGCGGCACCGGTAGCAGCGAAGTTTACGAGGTCAGCGTGGGTCGAATAGGTAAAGTCGATGGTCACGTCCTTATCGGGATCGATTCCGTTAGCCGACAAAAGATAGTCAAGCATAAACTCAGGAACAGCACCCTGACCGCTGACATAAATCTTCTTACCCTTCAGGTCCTCTATATCCTTAATAGTGTCACCCTTTTCAAGAACGTAGAGAACACCGAGTGTGTTAAGCGCAAGCAGTTTGACCTTGCCGTTGGAGCCGTTGTAGAGGGTTGCGGCAACATTAGTAGGAACGGCGGCAATATTATAATAGCCGGTCAAAAGCTTAGAGGTGACCTCGTCCGGTGCGCCGGCAACGGTGTAATCATAATTGTTTATCGTATCCTTATTATCAAACAGATACGCCATACCCATACCGGTCGGGCCTGCAAGGGCTGCGATCTTTATGTCGTAAGATGTAGGCTCAGTTTTGGACGAAGCCGCCTCCTTGGACGATGCGGTTGAAGCAGTGTTGTCACAACCGGCAAAGCAAAGTGCGACCATCATCAAGGCCAAGATCAGTGATAAAATTCTTTTCATTTCAATTCCTCCTAAATTTCTGATAACTTTTTTGGATCAAGGATAACGAAGGCTCTGCCGTTCTTTTGGATAAGGCCCTGTTGCTCAAAGGACTCTGTCGCCCTATAGAGAGACGCACGGCCCGCTCCCAAAATCCTCGACAACTCGCTCATATTGATATCAAAGGGGGCTTCGTGACCTTGCGAATAAGCCACAAGGTAACGGGCAAGCTTTGACTCAACTGTTGGTGAAGAATATGCGTCGATAAGCGTATTAAGATAGACGATCCTGTCGGTCAGAAAGCGAATGAAATTCTGCGCAAGCAAGGGATGTTCCATCATTTTTTCGCTGAGCACCTCTTGAGGTATAAACAGAACATCACATCTTTCGAGAGCCTCAATAACCGAGACGTACTTATCGGAGTCGTTGAACAAGGTTGCGACGCCAAAGCAAGAACCGCTGATGAGCACACGAATGGTTACGCCGCCAACACCGCGATTCCTTACCTTTGCCCTGCCCGATCGAAGTATGCCGAGTTTTTTTGAAAACCTGCTCTCATCAAGTATGACCTCGCCCTTCTGAAAGACAGCAGTTTCACACCGCTCATCAGAAAGAATGGAATCAACGGTCGCACCGTCAAGATTTTCAAAGATGCTTTTCGACGTCATATGAGCCTCCTGTTGTCTCATTTGATACAATTATACAACTAAAACTGTTGGTTGTCAATATCCTACATAAAAAAAGAAACCTTCGAAAAGGCTTCTTTTTATCAGTTGTTATTTACTTGCGTTAGAGGTTGTGCCGGAATTTCCGGAATTTGCTCCATCGATGCCGAGACCGCTCTCAACGTCGCTGACCACTTCACTCATCATACCGCCCGAAGAAGTATTGCCGCTTGTATTATCGTCTGATGCAACTGAGGAAGTGTCAGAGACCTTTCCGTCATTGTCGTCAACATTTCCGCCCGAAGTACAAGCTGCAAGCATTACTGCTGCCAAAAGGCCGGCCATAAGGGTATAGATCAATTTTTTCATTGTATTTTCCTCCATTATTGATTTCACCGATATTATTGCCGGCATCTGCCGGACTATACACTACGAAATAAAATTATTACTTCCCTTTTCGGTTAGTAATCTTATGTCGACGTTTCTCTCCTCACCGCTTGCTTTCATTATAGTAAGGTTGATGGTAGACCTGTCTTCCGTCACCTCTGCAACGTCATAAAAATCATTTTCATCTAAAATCTGCTTACCGTTTATATGAGTAATGGTGTCACCCTCTGCAAAGCCATGCTGAAACAGATCACTTCCATCTGAAACCGATAATAAATTCAGTCCGCTGTTGGCGCCGAGGATTTTCGCTCTTACAGGCCCGATGAATTCGAACGAAAAATCCAACATCACTTGTTTTTGAACACATCCATTGTTAATTATATCATCAATTACAGTAGAAATGACATCAACCCTTACAGCATAACCAACGCCGTTTGATTTCATTTCAGCGTTGTTCGTAATCATTCCAACAAGGTCTCCGTTTGAATTTAACAATGCTCCGCCTGTTGATTCAATTTGTGCGGTGGAGTTGAATTGCAACGCTTTTACGGGATAATCACCGCCGACATCTACTCTTATACTCTCTGAAGATAGTACCCCTTGATTGATAACAGGCAACCCTGATTCATTTTGCGAACAGTCACCAATGAATACAATTTCTCCTATATTGACCTTAGCCGTCGGATCAAGTGATATATAACTCATTTCCCTTTGTTCAACCTTCAACACAGCTATATCAGTTCGTTTGTCACCACCTACATAGACGCCCCTGCTCAGTTGACCATCGTTTGATAGTATCATAATTTGGGCAGAGTCAACATCACTAAAAATACCGTCAGAGGTTATCACATATCCGTTTTCCGAAATTACTATCCCTGTAGCAAATTGATATCGGCTATCATTATAAACACACACTTGAACAAGATAATCGATGTTGACTGAGGTTTTGTTGCTGCTTATCGTTCCGTTTACTGCCGACGGCGGTTCGGATAATTGTATTTTTTGCGAATTGACCGAGGTAAGATATGCGCCGAATATAAGGCAGACAGTCGAAACTGACATAAACAACAAAACCAAAAGGAAACAAAGCAGACCCTTAAGCCCTCTTTTGCTACCTTTTGGTTTTATCTTCTCAAATTCTTTTGTGTTAGAGTTGCTCTGTCCCTGTGTCTTCATCCTTCGCCCTCAAAACTGCTGTATTGTGGGGCTTTTTCAGGGTAATGCAAAATTCAGTATATTGACCCTCTACACTCTTAACGGTAATATCGCCGCCGTGATTTGACACAATATTTTTAACGATATACAATCCGACTCCCGTGCCGTTTTTATCATTAGAACGGGATTTATCGGATTTGTAAAAACGCTCAAAAACGTGCGGTATATCCTTTTGCGAGATTCCTTCCCCACTGTTCTTAATATACAACATAACATCGGAATTATTCTCAGCAAAACTCACGGATATATATCCACCGCGCTGGGTAAACTTTACGGCGTTATCAAACAGGTTGTAGATGACCTGATACATCATTCTCTCATCACAATCGGCGACAATTCGCTGTCCGCCATCAAGACCAAGAATTGCGATATCTTTATCACTAAGTGAATACTCAAAGGAGATCGCCACTCTGCAGACAAGATCAAACATATCAACCGGCACAGGATTTAGCTTTGACATACCGGATTCGATCTTCGAAAGTTCAAGCATAGTATTGACCGTGTTTGAAAGTCGTTTAACCTCAACCGAGACTATGGAAAGATACTTTTTATGCAGTTGCTCAGGTATCGTTCCGTCAAGTATTCCGTCAATAAAGCCTGATATAGTAGTCATCGGCGTTTTCAGATCGTGAGAAACATTGGTGACAAAGCTGCTGCTCATATAATCAAGGGAACTCAGCGAATCGGCCATTGAATTGAAACTTTCGGCCAGTTTGCCGATCTCATCTCTTCTTCGCATCGTAACACGTATGGAAAAGTCGCCGTCAGCCATCGCTTTGGCCGCTTCCGCCATTTCCTTAAGGGGACGAATGGTGTTACGGGACATAAAAAACAAGATGATCCATACAACTATGAGTATGATGCTCATCGGTATCAGCGAATAAGCAAAGGTCTCAAGATAGATATCGTGATGATCCTGAACCTCTGCACAAACAAAAACTGCTGACTCAAAATTACCTTCCTTTGAAACAATAGGGACGCCGACCACATAATGTTCGGTTCCAAAAAGCCCATCAAGATCGCCGGTGTTATCATATAACGCCCTGTAAAAAACATCATTAACAACCTGTGAATTGAGCGTCTTTTCAATATGTACGCAGTTCTCGCGATTGATACTTTCGCTGCAAACGGTTATTAAGCCGCTTCGATTGACAAAGAAAACCGTGGAGTCGCTCGATCTGGAACAGGCAACAGCAACCCGCTTGACATCATCGGAATACATCTTGCTTGAATCGATAAACCTCAGCGATTGTGCAATCGCCTTGGCATCGTTAAGCACGGCATTATGGCGTTCGTTTTCGGTCCTGCTTGAAAAGGAGAATGCAGACAACGCTACCAACAGCACAAAGCCTATCAGCACCAGCAATGCGGTGCCGACGAACATCCTACCAAATAAACGGTTACGCATTCAAATCACCGCTATACTTTCGTCTCAAATTTATATCCGACGCCCCAAACGGTCTTTAGGGACCAATTATCACTCACTCCCTCAAGCTTTTCGCGTAGGCGTTTTATATGTACGTCGACCGTGCGGGAGTCACCGTAGTAGTCAAATCCCCAAACCTCGTCGAGCAGTTGGTTACGAGTGAAAACGTGATTGGGGTTGTTTGCAAGATGGAATATAAGTTCAAGCTCCTTGGGAGGAGTATCAATAACAACATTGTTGACTATCATAACGTAATTGGTAAGGTTGATGGTAAGCTTATCGTATCTAACCTCCATAACCGATGAACTCTTTGGGTTAGATCTTCTTAGCACCGCCTTGATACGCATAAGGACTTCCTTTGCGTCGAACGGTTTTACAATGTAATCGTCTGCACCGAGATCAAAGCCGACCACCTTGTCAAAGGTTTCACCCTTTGCGGTCAGCATTATTACCGGAACAGAGGAGCAACGCCTTATCTCACGGCACACCTGCCATCCGTCAAGCTTAGGCATCATAACATCGAGCAGGACAAGATCGGGATGCTCTTCACCAAAAACAGCAAGCGCTTCCTCTCCATCAAACGCTAAGATAGTTTCATATCCTTCTTTAGCAAGATACAGTCTCAGCAATTCGGATATGTTCTTATCATCGTCAACTATTAAGATCTTCTCCATCATTTTTAACTCCTGAATCATGTTTTAGCACGCTGAAGACGGTCGCAAATATAATTGCAACATCTTCAAATACCGATAATTTTTCAACATACTCAATATTCATTGAACACTTTGCAGGTAGAATGCGTTCAACATAATAATCTTCAGCGGTATCATCCTTAGGCAATATATCCGCTTCATTTGCAAAAGCGATGCTTGATCTGCAGGTAACACCCGGACGAACCAACAAGGTCGCAAGCTCATCGGCGCTGTATCTATCGACAAACTTCTTGACCTCGGGTCGCGGCCCGACCAGACTCATATCACCGCGCAATACGTTTATCAACTGAGGAAATTCGTCAAGCCTCAGGTTCCTGATAAGGCGGCCAACTTTGGTAATTCGATCGTCGTCACCTAAGGTAATCTGGCTGCCGCTGTTGTTGGGCCGCATAGTCCTGAATTTAAGGATAGTAAAAGGCTTTCCGTACCTGCCGACTCTTTCCTGTCGGAACAACACCCCGCCGCGTGAATCAAGTGCGATCCACAAAGACAAGATAAGCAAAACAGGTGAAAGTATGACAAGCAGGACTAACGAAACGAAGATGTCGCCCGCCCTCTTAAGAAGCCTTGTGAATTTCTTTTTCTCCAGTGACTCAGCGCAGGTTCTTATTACATCACTTTCCGAATTTTTCGGCAATTTCGCATACTGCATCGGCGACATAGTTAACATCGTCTCCTGTCATTGAGGGATAAAGCGGAAGCGAGATTATACGGTCATAAAAGGCTTCGCAATTCGGGAAGTCGCCATCCCTTGTGTTGAGTACCCGTCGATAAAGGGGCTGCAAATGCAACGGAATAAAGTGAACACTGGTGCCGACATTGTAATCGGCAAGCTGTTCAATAAATACATCGCGGTCGATGGTAAGGGTATCAAGATTGAGTTTAAGAATATACAGATGCTCAGAAGATTCGACAAAATCATCTGCAGGCTTCACCCTGCTCACATAGGGGCAATCGGCAAAACGCTCATCATACATCTTCGCATACTCTTTACGAATCGACTGCATTTTATCCAGCTTATTAAGCTGTTCAACGCCAAGGGCAGAAGCGATATCGGTAATGTTATACTTAAAGCCTGCTTCTTCAACGGCATACTTCCAGCTCGATTTTGCGCCGTAACGTTTCCATGCGTCGCGGCTCATTCCGTGCAGAGAAAGCACACGGGCACGATCGATAAAATCCTTATCATCTGAGGTCAGCATACCTCCCTCGCCTGTCGCGAGGTTTTTGGTAACGTAGAAGCTGTAAGCAGTAGCGTTTCCGAACGAGCCTACCTGCTTGCCTTTATATTCTGAAGTGAGCCCGTGGGCCGCGTCCTCGATAACCTTGAGGTCATATTTAGTTGCAATCTCGTTGATGCGATCCATATCGCATACAAGTCCCGCATAATGAACAGGAAGTATCGCCTTGGTCCTCTCAGTTACAGCCTTTTCGATCTCATTGGGGTCAATGAGTCCCGTTTCGGCATCGACGTCGACGAAGACGGGTTTTGCACCGCAGTTGAGGATAGTATTAACTGTCGAGCAGAAGGTCATCGGCGTAGTGATGACCTCATCCCCCTCACCTATCCCATATACGGCCAAGGCGAGATGCAAGGCGGCTGTACAGCTGTTGACAGCCAAGGCGTATTTTGCACCGACAAGCTTTGCAAAACGCTCTTCAAACTCAACGGTCACCTTGCCCTTTGTCCACCATGCCGAACGCAGAACATCGGTTACCGCATTTATTTCTTCCTCATCAAAATAAGGCCTTGAATAATACAGAAAATCATCGCGAATATTCAAATGAAACACCTCTTATGTTCTCAGTCCTCGTTGTGTTGAAAGGTAGGAACGATCTGTTTTACCTTCTTGAACAGGCGGCCAAACTCATCGTCGTGGACCATTTCTTCAAGCTCCTTAAGGTCGCTCGAAAGTTGGGTAACGTTGCTCTTGACGGGTTTGAGAACAAAAATTTTCTCGTTTGCGGTGGTGTTGCAATCCTCAGCGTCAAGATGTATCTCCTCAAACAGCTTTTCGCCCTGTCTGAGACCGGTAAACTTGATCTCGATATCAACCTCGGGCTCATATCCCGAAAGTCTTATCAGGTCGCAGGCAAGGTCGTATATCAACACAGGCTCACCCATATCAAGCACGAATATTTCGCCTCCGCGAGCCATAGCACCCGCTTCAAGCACAAGTTGTACCGCTTCAGGTATGGTCATAAAGTAACGGCGCATCTCAGGATGGGTAACGGTGACAGGTCCGCCGTTGCTTATCTGGTTTCGGAAGAAAGGAACGACGCTTCCCGCCGAACCGAGAACGTTACCAAAGCGAACTGCAGCAAATTCGGTATCCGACATAGTATCGATCATTTGGATTATAAGCTCTGCCACTCGCTTGGTTGCGCCCATAATATTGGTCGGATTGACCGCCTTATCGGTTGATATAAGTATAAACTTTTCAACCTTATGGCGAATTGCGGTTATTGCCGTCTTATAGGTGCCGAAAACATTGTTTTTTATTGCCTCTCGCGGATTGAGCTCCGACATCGGAACGTGCTTATGTGCGGCCGCGTGGAATACAACCTCGGGGCTGAACTCGTCAAACACTTCGTTAAGTCGTTCGAGGTCACGAATTGAGCCAAGCCGTAATTCAAACCTCGATGGATCATACTGCTCAAGCAATTCGTTGTTAATGTGATAGAGTCCGTTTTCGTTAAAGTCGTAGATGACAAGCTTTTTACATCCAAAGGACAGGACCTGTCGGCAGATCTCCGATCCGATGGAGCCGACACCGCCCGTTACAAGTACGGTTTTGTCCTCAATAAAGCTGCTGACCGCATCCATATCAAGCGAGACACCGACGCGATGCAGCAATTCTTCATAATTAACGTTAGTAAGCACCGCATTGTTGAGGTCGACGTCGTCAAGCTTACCGAATCGCTGTATCTTGCAGTGCTTTTGCTTGCAGATATCAAGCGCAAATTTGAGCAATTCCCTTGACGCTGTCGGAATTGCAACGACCACTACGTCAATATTATACTTATCAATGGCTTCAGCCATCTTTTCACGAGTGCCAAACACCGGAATTCCAAGCACGCGGCGGCCGGTCATCTGTTCGTTATCGTCAATAAAAACGACAGGCTTTAATCGGTCTTCGGGATGGTTGTCCTGCTTACGCTTAAAGAAGACACCTGCTTCGCCTGCACCAAAGATAAGCACACGCTTATTCTCTGATCGTGCGGAAACCACCTTCGCCTGCACCGACTGCATAATCTTGAACCAAGAACGGCCGAGCATCGTAAGGAACATAGTAATAATGCCGGCGAGAACAAATATCAATATCTTTTCAATTTGGAAATGGAATCCGAAGATATGCCAATGATTTCTAAGTCTGTCGGCCACAAAAAACAGCGAATATGAGCAGACAACCGCAAGAAACTGATAGGCCACGTCATTCAGCTCGTAATGCTTCAAAACTCCAGAATAACGTTGAAAAACGGAACTTATAGCAACAAATATCAAGAGCAATGCAGGATAATAAAACCAACTGTACGTAAAGAAGCTGGTCAGCGAGCCGGGGTAATATGCCAAGTTAGCAACGGCAGATACAGTAAGAGAAAAGGCGACGCACAAACAGTCATATATGATAAGCAGAATTACAGGCAAGAGCCTTTTTAACTTCTTCACATTATCACCTCATACAATTATCCTTTACATTATACAACAGAAGACGCCATATGTCAAACTCAACAAAGCCCGACAAGGTCAGATAAAGATACCGATAAGCCCTGCAAAAATTGCACCGGGTATTCCACCGGTCACGCTCAACAAAGCGGTAACGAGATTTAGGTTGACAGGGAGTCCTATGTTTTTACCGAAAAACACAAGAAGTAATAGAGTAAGAAAACCGAGTGCTGACGAAATCGTAAAATTACGCAGAGTCTTGCCTGCTCTTGCCGATAGAACAAAGCTTAACAACAACGCAATACCGCATACAACGTACAGAATGATATCCATAATTTTCACCTCTATACATTTCTATGCAAGCCTAATCAAAAAATGAGCGTATAAAGAAATAATGCCGCTTATACGGCATTATTTCGGGTATTTTTGTGAAGTAAGAGCCTCAAACGATGCCCTAACCGCATCCTCGGAGATGTCACAACTAAGTATGTATAAGGGAACCTTTCGAACAAGGCGGTCGATAAGCTCATAGGTCTTAGAGGCCGACTCGCTGTCTACAGGCATATAAATCTGATTAAAAAGGTCGATCAGGCAATCGGACGATGAAATCGGCACACAAGTATTGTCGGTTCCTCGAGTGACAAAGCAGATTCCGCCAAGTTCAGCAGATGTATTGGTCTGCCATCCCTCCTTGCCTGCCCAAGGTGTGCCAAAAACAATAGTTTGCGAATCATAAATTGACAAAATCGGCTTATCTCCGTTAATGATTCCGACATCACCGCCGATATATTTACGCCACAGGTTAATATGTGTGGTTTTACCCGTTCCGCTTGGTGCTGTAAAGAGGTATGCCTTGCCGTCATATGATATTGCGGCACCGTGAAACAGCACTCGGTCATATTTCGGCAACTGTTCGGCAATATCGCGGTAAACGCATAGCGATTCCGCAATCGGAGGCGAAACCTCTTCATCCGAACGTGTGCGCTCGCAATGGATCTTTTCATCGGTTGCAACCGCGGTTATATCGATATCGGACGACTCTACGACGTAATCTTTACAAAGCTCGGGAAGATAAGGATAATTAGATTCAATTAAAACGTTAAGTTCAGCCAGTCGTATGACAAACGAATTCACGCCCTATCCCCCTTTTCTAAGTTATACAAATTATATCACAGCCTATAAAATTTTACAAGACTTTACTGACAAAGAGATGCTCGATAAAACAATTCAAAATTTTTTCAAAAAGGCCCTTGACACAGGCAGACAAGTTTGCTATAATATGCCTTGCGTTAAAAATTGAATATGCGAGCATGCTGGAATAGGCAGACAGGCACGTTTGAGGGGCGTGTGTTTCACGACGTGTGGCTT
>JAZTZA010000172.1:0-13600 GCA_045637185.1 Acutalibacteraceae bacterium | reverse complement strand
TCCTCAACGGTGATGACTCCGTCGTTGGAGACCTTCTCCATAGCCTCGGCGATAAGGTTGCCGATGAACTCGTCACCTGCCGAAATGGTGGCAACGCGGGCGATGTCCTTGGAGCCGTCGACGGTTTTGGAGTTGTTGCCGATAGCCTCAACGGCAGCGGCGACTGCCTTCTGAATACCCTTGCGGACAACCATCGGGTTGGCTCCTGCGGCGATGTTCTTCATTCCCTCGCGGATGAGAGCCTGAGCAAGAACGGTAGCGGTGGTGGTACCGTCACCGGCAATATCGTTGGTCTTGGTGGCGACCTCCTTGACCATCTGTGCGCCCATATTCTCAAAGGGATCAGTCAGCTCGACATCCTTTGCGATGGTTACGCCGTCGTTGGTGATAAGGGGTGCGCCGAAGTTGCGGTCGAGGACAACGTTGCGTCCCTTCGGACCGAGGGTTACCTTAACAGTATTGGCGAGCTTGTCGACGCCTGCCTGAAGGGCCTTGCGCGCTTCTTCGCCGTAGATAATATCCTTTGCCATAATCAAATTATCTCCTTTACAAACCTATGGTTAAAATTATTCCACAATAGCCAATATATCCGACTGGCGCAGAATGGTGTACTCGACACCGTCAAGCTTGACCTCGGTGCCCGAATACTTGGACATAATAACGCGGTCGCCCACCTTGACATACATCTTGACTTCCTTGCCGTCAACGATTCCGCCGGGGCCTACTGCGACCACCTCGGCGACCTGCGGCTTCTCCTGTGCAGCGGCGGCAAGAATGATTCCGCTCTTTGTAGTTTCCTCTGCCTCGACCATCTTGATGACAACACGATCGATAAGCGGCTTGATTGTCATAATAAATTCCTCCTATCGAGATAAATTAACGAAAAAATAGAATTTAGCACTCTATGACCTTGAGTGCTAAATTCTATTGTATACCATTTTACAGAAAAATCAATACCTTTGGCAAAATTTTTCCAATTTTTCTTTCAGCCTATTCGACAGTTTCTCCAATCAGCGCTTGGCTGCGGCAGGACGCTTGACGGGGTCGGCAGACTTGGCGGCAACCCTTGCAGGCAGAATGAAGTTGACCCCCTTGGGCACTATCTCGGTGGTGATGTCCTGACTTACGATGACCTCGCCGTCAAGCATAACGGGCAGGGGCTTTTTGGCCTTGACCCTCATCTTACTGCCGAAGCCGGTCCAAACAAAATCGGTATAAGAGAGGTGGTTGCCCTTCATATACTTCGGGAAAAGGCCGAGAAATTCAAGGCGCTTGAGTCCCCTGACGATGACGAAGTTTATCTTGCGATTTGTCGGGTCGGACTCGGGAGCGCTCTTCATTCCGCCGCCGTAGAACTTACCCTTGGCGGCGACGGCGAACATATACTCGCCCTCCATTACCTCGCCGTCGTCCATCTGGATGGACAGGTGGCTTCCCATCCTTCCGCAGAAGGTATAAAGCACCGACAGAATATAGGCCATACTTCCGCTGATAAGCGGCTTGGACTTAAAGAGGCGGACGTTGTCGGCAACGGCGGCGTCAAATCCCATCGAGCACTGGTTGATGGAATAGATGCCCTCGGTCAGCAGTAGGTCGACCTCGACGGCACAGCCCTCGATTTGTCCCTTGATATCCATAAATTCCTTTGCCTCGGCGAAAGAAGCGACGTAGTCGTTTCCCGTTCCGCAAGGGAAGCAGCCCAACTCAACATTCTTGTAGCCGGCGACTCCGTTGACCACCTCGTGCAAGGTGCCGTCACCGCCGCAAGCATAGATGCGCATAGCCTCTCCCGTCTGGGCATACTCACGGGCGATACGGGTGGCGTCTCCCGCGCATTTGGTATAAACTATCTCGTAGTTTCCACCCTTTTCGTGAAAGTATGCATCGATCTGGGGAATGAGCTCGACCGTCTTTTTACCGCCGCCTGCGGTGTTGTTTACAATAAATATGTAGCGCATAGATTACCTCCCGCTCTTATTTGAAGAACATATAGACCTGACATTTTATGCTTCCGTTATATAGCTTTCGGCGCTTGTCAGCCTTGCGTCCGAAATGCTGCTCAAACTCATCGTGCGAGCTTATAACCGTATATTTGTAGCCGTACTTTTTCTCAAAAACGCGGCCCATCGTCGCGTACAGCTTCTCGGCCTGCGACATATCGAGCAGGCGCTCGCCATAGGGCGGATTGGTGACAACGACGGCGCGCTGAGTGTCGGGCGCGAAGTCGGCCACATCGGCCTGAGTTACCGAAACGAAGGCGTCGACCCCAGCCTTCTTGGCGTTCTCGCGTGCAAGGGCAACGCTCTCGGGGTCAATGTCGCTGCCGACCGCGCGGAAGGAGATGTCGCTCTTTATCTCATTCATAGCGCGTGCGCGTTCTTCTCGCCACACATTCTCGGGTATGAAGCCGAACTTCTCAGCCGCAAAGCTCCTGCGAAGGCCGGGTGCCATATTGCGCGCAAGCATAGCCGCCTCGATGAGAATGGTGCCCGAGCCGCAAAATGGGTCGTAGAGGGTGCTGTCGTCATAAATGCGCGACAGGTAGACCATAGCGGCGGCAAGGGTCTCCTTGAGGGGTGCCTCGTTGGCGTTGCGGCGGTAGCCCCGCTTATGCAGGCCCTCGCCCGAGGTATCGATGGTGACGGTGACCCTGTCCTTAAGTATCGAAAAGGCCACCTGATAGACGGTTCCCGTCTCCTTGAACCATTCGACAAAATATTTTTCCTTCAGCCTGTTGACGATGGCCTTCTTGACTATCGACTGGCAGTCGGGCACGCTGTGCAGGGTAGAATTTAGCGACCAGCCCTTGACGGGGAAGGCGTCCTCTTTGCCGATGAACCTCTCCCAAGGCAGAGCCTTGACCGAATCGAACAGCTCGGTAAAGGAGCGTGCCTCGAACTCGCCCACGCAAAGCTGGATGCGCTCGGCATACCGCGAGCAGAGGTTCGCCCTGACCAAAATATGCTCGTCTCCCTCGAAAAATACTCGGCCGTTTTCGGAAACGACATTCTCGGCGCCCATATCTTTAAGCTGGTCGGCCACCAACTTTTCAAGCCCGAAAAGGCAGGGCGCAATCATTTTGTATATCATATCAGTTAGTCCTATCTTCTTGTCTTATGCCTTGTCAGGCAGCATTATTCGACCTATTATATCACATTTCGCACAAAATGGAAAGAGGAAAGTTTGTGTTTACTTCCCTTGTGGCGCGTGGTATACTTATTATATAAGGAAAAATCGATCAAAGGAGGGCGGCCGATGAAGCGGCTGATGAAAAAACTCGGCGTGCATAATGCGGCCGACCTGAAAAAGCTGATCTGGCAGTTTTTCAAGTTTGGGCTGGTGGGTGTTTCCAACACCCTCGTCAATATGGCCGTTTACTACCTCGTTTTGTGGATAGATGACCGGCTTTACCTGCTCGGCTTTTTGCTCGGTACCGTGCTGAGCATCGCCAACGCGTTTTTGTGGAACGAGCTGTTTGTATTTAACGGCAACAAGCGTGACGTCAAGAGTGTCCTGCGCCGTCTCGGCAAGGCCTACATCAGTTACGGCGGTACGGGGTTGCTTTCAAACCTACTGCTGTGGGTGGAGGTAACCTTTCTCAGTGTCGGCAAGGGTATCGCACCCATCATCAACCTCGCCGTCACCATTCCGCTGAATTTCCTGATAAACAAGCTTTGGGCATTTAAGAAGTAAGAAAGGGTATTCTCCGAGATTGAGAACACCCATCAAGACAACCGCACTAAAATATATTATGTAGGGGAGGCGTTTCGCCTCCCGTTTTTTTATCACCGCGTTTAGCACGCGAGATATAAGTCTTTAACACCAACTACCCTCAAAACGCGGACTAACAGGCCGCTGCCTGTGCTCGTGTCGCAGGGCTCAAGTAAAACAAACAGGCGAATACCTGTATTTTTCTGACAACTCAAGGAAAAATACCTTTGACGGAGGTGACAGATTTGAAAAAACAGGGCTTACTTGCCGCGGCAGGCGGCATCGGCATCGGATTTATCAACGGCCTGCTCGGCGCAGGCGGCGGTATGCTTGCCGTTCCCCTGCTCAAAAAGTGCGGCCTCTCCACCAAGCAGGCTCACGCCGGCTCTATCGCCATAATTCTCCCTTTGAGCGCCGTCAGTGCCGCCATCTACCTGCTCAACGGCCGAATGACCTTTGCAGACGGGTGGACATATATGCCTGCAGGTGCGATCGGCGCCGTTTTGGGTGCGTGGCTTCTCGGAAAGCTGCCTGACAAATGGATAAGGCGGGTCTTTGCCCTTTTTATGATCTGGGCAGGCGTCCGCCTGATGCTCAGATGAGCACGGTCATTCAATGGATCGCAGGTATCCTTTCGGGTACGGCAGGGGCACTCGGCATCGGCGGAGGCGGCGTGCTGATACTCTACCTCGTACTGCTTGCCGACGTCGAGCAGGTCAGGGCGCAGGGCATCAATCTGCTCTTCTTCCTGCCCTGCGGCATAATCGCCATCATCATTCACGCGGTCAAAAAGCGGATAAAATGGAAACTTGTCCTCCCCTGCGTTGCAGGCGGACTGGCAGGAGTTTTTGCAGGAATGTGGGTGCTTGACCACATCAACGCAGGCTGGCTCGGCAAAATTTTTGCCGCAGGTCTTATCCTGTTGGGATTGAAGGAACTCTTCAAAAAGGAGAAACAAAAAAACACACCCTGAAGCCAAAAACTTCAGGGTGTGCTGATTATTTTATAATGCTTATTTTGTAGGCGGAGCTATTCTCCACATTCCTCTGCAGGAGCCGATGGTATAGAGGTATCCCGTCTTGGGATGACATCTCATCCAGGTGCTGCCCGAAACTCCGTCAAGGCCCTTCATTCCGTTGTCTACCGTCTTGTTAATAAGCTGCCAGCTCTTTCCGCCGTCGGTAGTGCGGAATACGCCCCCGCGATCATTCTTGACAACATATCGGCAGCCAACATAGGCAACCGTTGCGTTGTTGGGGTCGCATGCAATGGTGTTGACCCTGCCCTCGTAACCGACAGTGCCAACCGTTGAGCATTTTCCGTCGGTAACCTTGTACACCTTAGAGGTGTCTACCAACCATACCGAACCATCGGCCCCAACCGACAGGTCCTTAATGCTTGACGAGGTCGGGACAGAGCAAACGCCCTGCCAAGACGCACCTTCATCGGTCGATTTCACCAGTATTTTCTTGTACACGCCGTAGAGGGCCTTGGTCTTATAATCAACTGCAAGCACCTTGTCAACGCCCGCCATCTTCTGCCAGGTATCGCCTCGGTCGGTGGTTCGCATATTGCCCGCAAGGACAATATTGTTATTGCCGATAACGCCCGTTACGTAGGTGTTGCCCGTAAAATTGACGTTGCAGGGCTTATAGATGTTGCCTCCGTCAACCGAGCGCATCATAACATAGGCACCCTTGCCCTGCTTATACTGGTTGTTATCGTCGCGGGCAATAAAGAAGGAGGTCTTCTCGTCAAGAACATAGCAACCGTAGGTGAACTGAGTCAGACGGTTGGCGGTGGAACACAGCGACTTCCAGGTCTTGCCGCCGTCAAGAGTAAAGGCTCCCATATTGTCCTGATTGGATACGGCAAACATATCGGGATTGTTTACATTAAAGGAGATGGAGGTCCAACAGGCGCCGATGTATCCCTGACTCTTGGGTAAATAGGTCTTGCCTGCGTCGGTCGATATAAAGTTGGTAAAGCCACCGTTGATGATGCTCTTGTTTTTGTCGGTGGGATGCATCGAGATGCTTATCTGTGCGTTGCTGTTGCGGAAGAAGGACACCGTCAGATCCTGCTTGCAAGGCTCGAAGGTCTTGCCTCCGTCGGTGGAGTAAAAGTACTTGCAGGTCTTGCCCCAGTCGAAGAGCCATGTCTTCTCGTCGGTGCCGACTATCATATAGTTGGGGTCGGCAGGACTTACCGCTACAACGGGGTACAGGTTGGTGGGATATCCCTTTGAGGTTATCTTTGAGAAGCTGTCGCCGCCGTTGGTAGAATAGTAAAGACCGTCCTGACAGGTCGCCCAAACGTGTCCGGGCTTGGTGATAACGGTATTGACCGATGAGGCGATGCCTGAGATGACCTTTTTGAAGCTCTTACCGCCGTCAGTCGACCTGAAGAGTCCGTTTTTGCAGGCGGCAAAAAGGGCACCCGACTTGGCATCGGTAGCGAGCTGTGCTCCGCCGATCTCCTCAGAGGTGTTTATTACCTTCCAGCTCTTGCCGCCGTCAGTCGACTTAAAGAGAGCGGGAGAATTTTCGGCACCTCCCCTATATCCCGTATAGGAGGATTCCTCATATTTAAGGGTCTCACGAGACCAATAAACAGTGGTGCAGTAGCCAAGCTTTTTATCGTAGCTTGTGTAATCGTAGGCTATCTGGACGCGGTTATCGCGCCAGCCGTGAACCTTGCTCGCCTGAACGAGAGTAAAGGTTTCGCCCCCGTTGGTCGAAAGGTACATTCCGTCGCATTCCTTGGCGGTTCCGTTTCCGCCGACCACCAACACGCGTTTGGAATTGGTCGGGTCGACGGCAATACCTCTGCCACCCTCGGAGGACATGCCCACCGTCATCGGTACCCAGTTCTCGCCACCGTCGGTGGAGCGATATATACCGCCGACATCGGTGCCCAACCAGCAAATATTAGGGTCGCTGTAGGAATAGGTTACACTCAGCACCCACTGGCCTGCCTCGCCTGCGGCAACACCGGCCTGAATCATCTTTTCATTTATCATACCGACCGGCTCCCAACCCACATTGGTCACAACGGGTTGGTCGTTGGAGTTTGACGATGTCGACGAAGTCGGTTGGCCTCCGCCCGACTCCGAAGACGAGCCTGAGGATGCGCCGAACGACGACGCTCCGGCCGTTGACGAGCCCTTTGAAGATGTGACGCCGACAGACGACCCACCCTTGCCGCTTTCGGTTACACAGCCGGCAAGCATCGCTAATATCAATACTGAGCACAAAATGCGCGTAACCATCATAATGATCCGTGTATTTTTCACTCTTTTCTCCTCCGTCATTTTGAAATACAGAATTTCCGCGTTCATTATAACAAAAAATTTAGCATTAGTCTATGTGTAATAATGCAAAAAACAGACTGAACCAGTCTGCTTTTTGACGATAATATTATTATTTCTTCGGGGGTGCGACTCTCCACAAGCCGCGGCAGGAACCGATGGTGTAGAGGTAACCCGTGGTGGGATGGCATCTCATCCAAGTGCTCCTCGACACGCCGTCAAGGCCCTTGATCCCATTGTCAACCGTCTTGTTAATAAGGTGCCAGTTTTCGCCGCCGTCGGTGGAACGGTATACACCGCCGCGATCAAATTCGGTAAAGTATGCGCATCCGACATAAATAACGCCAGCGTTGTTGGGGTCACAGGCAATGGTGTTGATACCGCCGAAATCGGTTACGGTTCCAATCGGCTTGGAAACGCCGTCCTTGACCCTGTAGGTGCACAGGTCGTTGACAAGCCAAACCGAGCCGTCAGCCGCAACAGAAAGGTCTTTGATCTCCATATCGGGACTGACAACGCAAACCTCCTGCCAGGTCTGACCTTCATCGGTAGATTTTACCAGATAACCTTTGCGGACACCGTAGAGGGCCTTGGTCTTGTAGTCAACGGCGAGCACCTTGTCGACGCCCTCCATCTGCTGCCAGGTGTCGCCTCGGTCGGCCGAACGCATATTGCCCGCAAGGACAATGTTGTTATTTCCGATAACGCCCGTCATATAGGTGTTGCCCTTGAAGGCAATACCGCAGGATTTGTAGGTGGCACCGCCGTCGGTAGAGCGCATCATTACATAAGCACCGCTGCCCTGCTTATATAAGCCAGTGTCGTCACGGGTAACAAAGAATATCGTATTCTTATCAAGAATATAGCAACCGTAGGTGAACTCTGTCAAACGGTTGGCAGCAGAGTATGCCGATTTCCAGGTCTTGCCGCCGTCGGTAGTAAAGGCACCGGTATTGTCCTGATTAGAAAGCACCATCAGGTTCGGATCGTTAACATTAAAGGAGATCGAGGTCCAGCAGGAGCCTGCATAACCCTGACTCTGAGGTACGTATGTCTTTCCGCCGTTGGTCGAGAACATAGGACCGCTTCCCACCATTATAAAGCTCTTATTCTTGTCGGTGGGATGCATAGAAATTCCTGCCTGAGCAATGCTCTTGCGGTAAAATGCCAGCGAATTATCATTCTCGCAGGGGGTAAAGGTCTTACCGCCGTCGTGAGAATAATAATACTTACAGGTCTTGCCCCAGTTGAAAGCCCAGGTCTTTTCATCGGCACAGACGATCATATAATTCGGGTCGGCAGGACTTACCGCAACTACGGGATACAGGTTGGTCGGATAGTTAGTCGAGTTGATCTTCGAGAAACTGTCGCCGCCGTTTGCAGAATAGTAGAGGCCGTCCTGACAGGTCGCCCAGACGTGACCGGGCTTGGTTATTACGGTGCTGACCGAAACAGTTAACTGAGAAATAACCTTCTTGAAGGTCTTTCCGCCGTCGGTAGACTTAAACAGACCTTTTTCGCCAGCCGCAAAAAGCGCACCCGATTTTGCGTCGGTAGCGATCTGCGCGCCGCCGATATCGGCAGAGGTGTTTACCATTTTCCAGGTCTTACCGCCGTCAGTCGACTTAAACAGTGCGGGAGAGTTCTCAGCGCCGCCCATATATCCGGTGTAGGAGGAAACCTCATACTTAAGGGTCTCGCGCGACCAATAGACAGTAGTGCAATAGCCCAGCTTTTCATCATAGCTGGAGTAATCGTAGGCTATCTGTACGCGGTTATCGCGCCAGCCGTGAACCTTGCTCGCCTGAACGCATTCAAAGGTGTCACCGCCGTTGGTTGACAGGTAAAGCCCGTCGCAGTCCTTGGCGGTTCCGTTTCCACCTACGACCAATACGCGATCCGAATTGGTCGGGTCTACAGCGATGCCACGACCGCCTTCGGAAGTCAGTCCGACATTGGCGGGCACCCAATTTTTGCCGCCGTCGGTAGAACGGTATATACCGCCGACATCGGTACCGAACCAGCAAATGTCAGGGTTGCTGTAAGAATATGCAACGCTGAGTATCCACTGGCCGTCTTCGCCGGGTTTAACCCCTGCCTGCAGCATCTTCTCGTTGACCATACCGACAGGCTCCCAGTTTATATCCGAAACATCGGCGTCAACAGTCGTCTCAGAATTTCCCGATGTATTTCCCGAGGACGAGCTGCCCGATGAGGCCGAATCGGCACCATTTCCGCCGGTACAGCCTGCAAGCATAGCCAACACCAACAGGGCACACAAAATGCGCGTAACAATCGTCACAATAACTAAGTTTTTCACTCTGTTCTCCTCCGATATTCTGAAATGCAGTATTTCCGTGTTCATTATAGCATGAAATTATACATTCGTCTATGGAAAAATAACAAAAAAGCAGACTGAATCAGTCTGCTTTTTGACGATAATATTGTTATTTCTTTGCAGGTGATGCGGTCTTCCACATTCCGCGGCAGGCGCCGATGGAATAAAGCTCGCCCGTGGTGGGATGGCAACGAACCATAGAAGAGGGGCCGATACCGTCGTTGGTAACTCCGTTGGTAGAAGTCTTTACCATGCTGCCCCAAGTCTTTCCTCCGTCGGTGGTGCGGAAAATGCCGTACTTGCCTTCGACCGAACGGATATTGCAACCGATATACACAATATTTGAATCAAACGGGTCGCAAGCAACAGAGGTCACCCGCTTATCATCGACCTCGGTGAACTTGACAAAGTTGACCTTTCCGTCGACGATATGCATTACAATTCCGTTGGTGGCGGCGACCCACAAGGAGCCGTCCTGCTCGCCGTATGCCATATCGCAAATTGTGAGGTCGGGAATTATGTCGCAGAATCTCTGCCAGGTCTTACCGCCGTCGGTCGACTTGACAACCTTGCTTCCGTCAATTCCGTAAAGCTCGCCTGTCTTGAGGCTGTAGGTGAAGGCGTAGTCACAGCCCTCCATCTCAGACCAGGTGGCGCCCTTGTCAAAAGAGATCAGGTTGTGGGCAATTACGGTATTGTTGTTACCGGGAACACCCATAACGATAAACTTCTGAACACTGCTCATAAATCTGACCGATTTTCCGCAGGTGGTGAAGGTTCTGCCTCCGTCGGTGGAACGGCAGATCACGTGGGCACCCTTGCCCTGCTTGAACAGACCCGTGTCGTCGCGTGTGATGTAGATAAGAGTCTGCTCGTCGACCATATACGCACCGTATGTAAAGCTGGTCAAGCGGGTAGCGGCCGCACTCATGGCAGACCAAGTCTTGCCGCCGTCCTTGGTGTAGGCGCCGGTGTAGTCCTGATTAGCGATAGCAATGAGGTTGGGGTTGTTGGGGTTAATGGAGAAGCTGGTCCAGCAGCCCGCGTTGTAGCCGGCGATAGACTCCTTGAAAAGTGCTCCGCCGTTGGTAGAAAGCATTACGTTGTCTCCGCCAAGGGCAAGGGCCTTATTCTTATCCTTCGGATGCATAGCCATCGAGGACTGATGCATTGCATTATAATAGAATCCGTTATCCTGATTCATATCGCTGAGGGCCCAAGTCTTGCCGCCGTCCTGAGAATAGTACTGCTTAGAAACGTACTCCTTGCCTCTGAGAGCGTCGGCACCGAGAAGCATATAGTTCTGGTCGACGGGGCTGACCTTGATCTTCGGGAAGCAGCCGGTCGGGAAGCCGTTCGAGCTGATCTTGCTGAAGCTGTCTCCGCCGTTGGAGGAATAATAGACGCCATCCTCCTTGCAGGCCCACACGTGACCGGGCTTGCTGATAACGGTGCAGACCGAGGTGGTCATTCCGTCGATGACCTTCTTGAAGCTCTTGCCGCCGTCAGTCGACTTAAAGAGTCCGCTCTCGCTCGAGGCAAAGAGGGCACCCGACTTGGAGTCAACGGCTATCTGAGCACAGCTGATCTCCTTGCTTGTGTTGATGACCTCCCATGTCTCACCGCCGTCGGTCGACTTAAAGAGGGCGGGCGAAGAGTCGGGACCCACCTTTCCTTCGTAAAGCAGAGGTGAATCTATGGTTTCACGAGACCAATAGACAGTGGTGCAGTAGCCCAGTTTTTTATCATAGCTTGAGTAGTCGTATGCAATCTGCACGCGGTTGTCGCGGTGGCCGCAGATATTATAGAGGGCAACAGGCTTGAAAGAATCGCCGCCGTCGGTCGACAGATACAGACCGTTGATCTCGGCTGAGCCGCCTGCACATCCGACTGCAAGAACACGATCGGAATTGGTCGGGTCGACCTCGGTTCCGGTAGCGCCCCAGGAGGAAATTCCTACGGTGCAGGGCTCCCAATGCTTACCGCCGTCTTTGGAGCGGTACATACCGCCAACGTCAATTCCGAGGTAGCAGATGTCAGGGTTGCTGTAAGAATAGCTGACGTAGGTGGTCCACTGACAGCCTTCTCCTGCTTCAATGCCTGCATCGATCATCTTCTGGCTGAGCATCGAGACCGGCTTCCATACGACATCGGAAACGTCGGCTTCCTTCCAGCCGTTGTCATTCGACGAGGATCCGCCGACGTTGGACGAGACATCCTTGCCCGAAGACGAGCCGTCGCCGCCCTTGTCGCCGGTACAGCCTGCAAGCAGAGCCAGCACCAGTAACGCACACATAGTGCGGGTAACAATCATCATAATACGTGAATTTCTCACTCTGTTCTCCTCCGTATAACTAAAACTAAAACAACAGGGTTGTTCGCACGACTATTATAACAAAACACTCACATTTCGTCAACTAAAAAACAAAAGCCAGACTGGTTTAGTCTGGTTTTTGTAAAAATTAGCGTTTATTAAATTGTCTAACTATTATATTTGACCTGTTGTCAGCGGATCTTTGCACCCGGCTCAACGCCGTCAAGGAAAACGACCTTGATACCGTCAGCGGTGTCAGCCGCAAGGATCATACCGCAGCTTTCCACTCCGCAGAGGGTAGCGGGCTTAAGGTTGGCAACCACGATGACCGTCTTGCCGACCATCTGCTCGGGGGTGTAGTACTGCGAAATGCCCGAGGCAACCGTGCGCTCGGTGCCGCTGCCGTCATCGAGGGTCAGCTTGAGCAATTTCTTAGCACGCTTGACCGGCTCGCAGGCGACCACCTTTGCGGCGCGAAGTTCCACCTTGGCAAAATCCTCGATACCGATCTGCTCAAGGGTAACGGCGTTAGCCTGCTTTATCTTTTCTTCAGCCTCTGCCTTTGCCTTGGCGGCTTCAGCCTCTGCAGTCAGCTCAGCAAGCAGCTTCTCGGCATCGATGCGCGAGAAAAGAGGGCTTGCCTGACCGACCTGTACCTCGTCGAAGAGACCGAAGGTGCCCTTTACCGACTCGAGAGAGGTGGCCTCATCGCTCATATTGAGCTGACGGATGATCTCGTCGCAGGTAGCGGGCATCATCGGGCGGAGCAGAACGCTCAGCACGCGGATGCTCTCGATAAGGTTATACAAAACGGCATTCAGGCGCGGCTTGTCCTCTTCATTCTTTGCCAGCACCCAAGGCGCAGTTTCATCGATATACTTGTTGCAACGCTTGGCAAGACCCATAACCGCATCGGCCGCATCGGCGTTGCGGTACTCGTCCATCAGCCGCTCATACTTGGCAACCGTATCGGCTGCACAGGCGATAAGGTCAGCATCAATCTCGTCAGCCCCGTCGGGACGGGTCAGCTTGCCGCCGAAGTACTTATTGGCCATAGCGATACTGCGGTTGACGAGGTTGCCCAGCGTGTTGGCAAGGTCAGAATTGTAGCGGTTGATAAAGCTCTCGTAGGTGATGCTTCCGTCCTGAGCAAAGGGCATCTCGCTGAGCATATAATAACGCACCGCGTCGGCGCCGAACCTCTCGGCGAACTCATCGGCATAGATGACGTTGCCCTTCGACTTGCTCATCTTGTCCTCACCGAAAAGCATCCACGGATGGCCGAGCACCTGCTTAGGCAGAGGCTCGCCGAGGGCCATCAGGATGATGGGCCAGTAGATAGTGTGGAAGCGGACGATGTCCTTGCCGATAACGTGAAGGTCGGCCGGCCAGTACTTGCCGTACATTTTATCACTGCCGTCGGGATGGTAGCCAATGCCTGTAATATAGTTCGACAGCGCGTCGATCCAGACGTAGATGACGTGGCGGTCGTCGAACTCGACGGGTACGCCCCACTTGAACGACGAACGGGAAACACAGAGGTCCTCAAGACCGGGCTTGAGGAAGTTGTTTATCATCTCGGCACGGCGTGAGTCGGGACGGAAGAAGTCGGGGTTGTCCTCGTAATACTTCATCAGGCGGTCCTGATACTTGCCAAGGCGCAGGAAATAGGCCTCCTCCTTGGCATCGATGACATCTCTGCCGCAGTCGGGGCACTTGCCGTCGACCAACTGCGAAGCGGTGAAGAAGGACTCGCAGGGGACGCAGTATTTGCCCTCGTAGGTACCTTTATATATATCGTCCTGCTCGTAAAGCTTCTTGAAGATAGCCTTGACGGCGCTCTCGTGGTCAGCATCGGTGGTGCGGATAAAGCGGTTGTAGGTAACGTTAAGGCTGTCCCAGACCTTGCGGATCTCGCCCGCCATCT
>JAZTZA010000171.1:0-3981 GCA_045637185.1 Acutalibacteraceae bacterium | reverse complement strand
CCTACGGCAAAATAATTCCCTGCAACTTCCTTTCCGAGTATGCTACATATTTGAGAAAAAAGATTACCGACGGCTTGGGCGTTATGCCGTGGGAGAAACCCCTCGAGGGACTTCATTTCGTAGTTGACGCGGGTAACGGCTCGGGCGGCTTTTACGCCACCGACGTGCTTGCTCCGCTCGGTGCCGACATATCGGGCAGCATCAACCTTGAGCCCGACGGCCGCTTCCCCAACCACGTTCCCAACCCTGAGGATATGTACGCTATGGAATGCGGCAGCCGCGCAACCGTTGAGGCAGGTGCCGACCTCGGCATCCTTTTTGACACCGACGTTGACCGCGCAGGTGCTGTCGGCAAGGACGGAACCGAGATCAACCGCAACCGCCTGATCGCTCTCGCCGCGACCCTTGCGCTTGAGGATGAGCCCAACGGCACCATCGTTACCGACTCGGTCACTTCAAGCGGACTGAAGGTGTTCCTTGAAGAAGACCTCGGCGGTCAGCATTACCGCTATCGCCGCGGATATAAAAACGTCATCGACGAGGCTATACGCCTGACCGAAAGCGGCCGCGTTTGCCCCCTCGCTATCGAGACGTCGGGTCACGCCGCCTTTAGAAGTAACTACTTCCTCGACGACGGCGCATACCTTATCACCCGTCTTATCATCAAGGCGGCTCAGCTTCACCGCGAGGGCAAGGACATTGAGGACCTCATCAAAAACCTCAAGGAGCCTGTCGAACGCAAGGAGATACGTCTTAATATCACCGAGCCCGATTTCCGCACCGCAGGTCTTAACACCATTGCGGCTCTTGAAGAGTTCAGCCGCTCACGCGAGGGCTGGCAGGTTGCCGATGACAACCGCGAGGGAATCCGCGTTTCCTGCGCTGACGGTGACGGCTGGTTCCTGCTTCGTTTGTCGGTGCACGACCCCGTTATGCCCCTCAACCTTGAAAGTGACAAGGAGGGCGGCGTTGAGATAATGCTCAGCACCCTTCGCGAGTTCTTCGGCACCGTTAAGGGCCTCGACCTCAGCACCTTCAAGTAAATCTATGATGCAAAAAACCTCGGCAGTTCAAACTGCCGAGGTTTTTATTTTTATTCGGTTATGTCGTCTCCGAGTTTTTCGGCCATCAGCCTTCTGGCATAATCACCGAGAGCGGTTGACCGCTCGGCCTTTACCCTTTCAGCAGGTATGACCTCGAGCACGTCAAGCTCTATTTCAGAACGGCGCCACGGGAAATTGCGGCATATCTTCTCGGTGCCCTGCACGGTGGCCACGACGACCGGCACATTTGCCTTCTGCGCTATCTTGAGGACGCCGCTATGGAACTCCAACAGCCGACATTCTTTACTGCGCGTGCCCTCGGGGTAGACGGCCACGCTGACCTCGTCGCTCTGAATAAGGCTTGCGGCGAGATTTATCGTGCGCATCGCTTCGCGCGGGTCTTCCCTATTGATAGGCATAAAGCAGAACTTGCGGATTATACGCCCAAAGATGGGGATGCGAAAAACGGGCGGCTTGCAAATAAAGGCAAGGTCGTAGTTCCAGAGAATTTGCCAGGTAACGAGGGGGTCAAAATCGGAGCGGTGATTACATATCAGCAAAAAACGGGTGTCGGTCGGTATCTTCTCGACTCCGCTTGCCTTGATGCGTGCGCCTGCAAGGAAGTTAATGACGTAGAGCACCGGCTTTACGATGTTGCGGATGAGTTTGCTGTTTTTGGTATAGCTCTTTCTCGGGTCGATGAACAGGGCGAAAACGCCCATAAGCAAGACCCACAGCAAAAAGAGGCCGACGGCACTGCCAAGCAGTCCCAGTATGGTCCAAATTATCTTCATCGGCAAGCAAATCACCCCTTCCGTAAAGCAATAGAAAATGACTCTTAATCTATTTTAACACATTTCGTCAAAAAGTGCTACTGTTATTTTTTCGGCGTCGTGAGTGACTATTTTACTGTTGAAAAAAACACGAATTTATGCTATAATTTGGATACAAATTCAGGAGGTGGGTTATATGAAACGAGTTCTTAGCTTGGTTATTTCCGCTGTGTTGCTCGCAAGCCTTTGCAGTTGTGCGGGAATCAAGCCGCGCCTTAAATTCACCGAGGCTGAGCAGGCAGGCCTGCTTCACTCGGAGGAAACGGTGCGCGAAGCCTTGGCAGCCTTCCGCAAGGCCGACCCCTTCTGTCCCCGTCCCAAACCCGAAAAGGACGCCGCCTTCAAGGAGTATCGCAAGGAAACCGAAACAGACGACGAGAGCGATACCTCTATCGATTATTACTACGACGGCGAAAAATTGGTCTATACCGATTACAACGGCTTTGGTGAGGACGCCTTCACGGTCTATCCCGACGAGGATCAGGTGCTTATGTGCACCGATGACGACGGCAAGCGTGTCGACGTGACCTTCAACACCAAGATAGGCGACTATTCGGTATACGTCTCCCCTGACGATGAAATGGACGAGAAACTTTATTACGGTTGCAGTAGGTTACGTGTAACCCTTTTGCCCGAAGATGATGACGATGACATATACCCATTCTCGCAATACCTTGTGGACACCGAATCGGGCAAGGTCTACCTTGAGTACGGACACTATCAATCGGCTGACAAGAGCTGGTACACCTATTACTTCGACCTCGAAACAGGCGGCACAAGCGACCTGCTTTACGAGAAGATGGCTGAGGATACTCAGCCCAATATCGCAGGCGAGTCCGCGTTGGTCAAGGGTGTATTTTCGGCAGGCGCTTCGGCCGTTCAGGTCGAACTCGGAATGGGTCACAAGTTCTGCTTTACCGAGGATGAGGACGGCGAACTTCAGTGGTATCTCAAGGCGCCGATATACGCCTTCTTCGACAACAAAGACAAGTGCGACAAGTTCCTGCGCAATCACCCCAACGGTGAGGAGGGCTCCACCTTCCACAACGAGGACAACACCCTCTATTACTGGAAGGCGACCGCCCTGCTGAAGATCTCCGAGGAGACTCTTTTCGATGACGAGCAAGACGGACTTGACCTAATCCAGATGGAATTTTACGACCCTGTTGAGTATTATATCACCGTTGACGAAAATGGGCACATTTACTCCCTCGATCGCAGTCCGATCACTGCTTGGTAAATAAGGTTACATAAATATTAAAGGGAAACGGGCTTGACGGCCGTTTCCCTTTCGTTTCGCATTGTTTAGTTTACATAATTTTACTCGCGCAGGGTGTCGAGCAGCACACCGCAATCGGATATTGCAAGGTCGGGCTTGACCTGCGACTGAGCGAGCATTTCAGGTGTGGTCGATCCGCTGAAAACAAGAATTGTGCTGACCCCTGCGTTGATACCGCTGGGTATATCTGTGTCAAGGCGGTCGCCGATAAGCAGGGTCTCTGAGCGGTCACATCCGCAACGGAGCATCGCAAGTTCCACCATTAAAGGTGCGGGTTTTCCGATAAAGACGGGACGTTTGCCGGTTGCCGCCGCAATCATATCGGCGAGGGCACCGCAATCGGGCACGCAACCGAATTCGGTCGGCAGGGTCATATCGGGATGGGTAGCGATGTAGGGCACATCTTTGGTGAAAAGTATGCGGCAGACGTCCTCTATCTGCGGAAAGGACAGCTTGGGGTTGGAGCCGAGCACCACCGCTTCGGCTTCGGCAGGATCGTCGGTGACGGTCAGGCCCATTTTTGCAAACGCCGATTTAAGCGACGGCGCACCGCAGATATAGATAGGCAAATCGGGGTTGTTTTCGAGCATAAACTGAGCCGTTGCACCGCCCGAGGTCACAAATTCATCCTCGGCGGTCTCAATGCCGAGACGAGCCATTTTCTCCACGAAGTCGGCGGCATTTTTCGAGGAGTTGTTGGTAATGAAAAGGTAGCGGCCGCCCTGCACCTTTATTTCCTCAAGCAACGGCGCGGTGAAATCGAATATCTCGTCACCGAGGTAGACCGTTCCGTCCATATCGAAGAGATACAGCTTAGTTTTACTTA
>JAZTZA010000170.1:0-4802 GCA_045637185.1 Acutalibacteraceae bacterium | reverse complement strand
CCTGCCGTCAGCATAACATCCCTATCAGAATTGGCGTTAATTCAGGCTCGCTGGAAAAATCGATACTTGCAAAGCACGGAGGCCCTACTGCTGAAGCATTGGTTGAGAGTGCGCTCTATCACGCTTCATTACTCGAGAAGTTTGATTATAATGACATCGTCATATCCATCAAGGCATCTGACGCCGTCAGGACCTTTGACGCTTATTCGCTTATTGCCGAAAGGTGCGATTATCCCTTGCATCTCGGTGTTACCGAGGCGGGAGCACTTCGCTCAGGTATAATTAAATCTTCCTGCGCTATCGGCGGACTTTTGCTTAACGGAATAGGGGATACCATTCGCGTTTCTCTGACCGATGACCCTGTGGAAGAGGTCAAGGCGGGCATTGATATACTTAAACCGGTCGGTCTCAGGTCGGGTGGAGTTACGATTGTCTCCTGTCCTACCTGCGGAAGAACCCGAATTAACGTGGTTGAGCTTGTTAAACAGGCAGAAGAACGCTTGATGGGACTTAAAAAGGACATTAAGGTTGCTATAATGGGTTGTGTGGTCAACGGGCCGGGCGAGGCGCGTGAGGCCGATATCGGCATCGCAGGCGGCGACAAGTGTGGAGTTTTGATTCGCAAGGGTGAGGTCATCCGCAAGGTCGACGAGGACCGATTGCTTGACGAACTTATTAAAGAGATAGAGAGGATGTAAATAGTGAGTAAGGTTCCTTTCTCAACTGTTTTTGAGGGCGTTTTCGAATACTCCTCGCTTGGCAGAGAGATTGAAAATGTCAGCGTTACCCACGCCAAATTAGACCGAGAACAGCGCTCGGTGTCGCTCGGTTTGTCTGTAAACAGGGCAATTACTCATAAATGGTATCAAACTCTGCTCGACACGGTCGTGTCGGGCTTGAATTTGCATAAAATCGATTGCGACCTCTCCTTTGACGGAGTGGAAATTGATGAAAACGGCGTTCGGTTCGCCATTGATGAATTAACAGTAAACAACGCTTCACTCGGCGGTGTGTTTAATAATTGCGCTATAACTGCGTCAGATGACAGGGTAAATATTGCCCTGAAAAACGGCGGTATGTCTGCGCTCGATTCGATCGATGTAAAACTCGCCTCTCGACTCAACGCTTTGTTTAACACTAAGGTCAAGGTGGAGTTCTCAGGTGAGCTTGAGGCCACAGAGGTGGTCATTCCCAAAGAAGTGCTTGAGGCAGGCGCCAAGAAGGATAAGAAGCCTGTCCGACTTGACCCGCCGTCCGATGGATTACCCGTATACCTCGATTCAGCACGGGTTTTGTGGTCAAAATTTGCAGGCTCATCAAAGATCAACGGCAAGCCTATCCCGATTGAGACTCTCAGTCCCGATCTTGGTAACTGTGTAATTTGGGGCGAGATATTCAAGGTTGATACCAACCCGACACGCGCAGGGGACAAGCTGCGTGTCAATGTATTTATCACCGATTACACCAACTCGACCCAGTTGAAGATGTATATTCCCGTGCGCGAAGCAGGGTGGATCAGTGACCTTTTCCCTGGTGTGTGTCTTTTGGTAAAGGGCTCGCTCGAGAATGATAAGTATGAGAACGACTATGTTTTCAGCCCTACCATCGTCAGCGTGGTGGACAAGTACGTAGTTTCCGACAGGGCAGAGGAGAAGCGTGTTGAGCTTCATCTGCACACCAATATGTCGCAGATGGACGGTATGACCACCGCTTCCGAACTTATAAAACGCGCTCACGATTGGGGACACCGCGCTGTTGCTATCACCGACCACGGCGTCGTTCAGGCCTTCCCTGAAATTATGAATACGGTAGATAAAATTCGCAAGAAGGACCCCAATTTTAAGGCTATCTACGGAATGGAGTCCTATTTTGTCAACGATATGGTGCCTGCCGTCAACGGTAAATGCGCTGAGTCACTCGACGGCGAATTTATCGTGTTTGACTTCGAGACGACCGGCTTTAGCCCAGTCAACGACCGTATCACCGAGATCGGTGCCGTTTTGGTGAGAAACGGCGAGGTGGTCGATACCTTTTCGTCCCTTGTAAATCCGCAGATGCCGATACCCAGCAGAGTTGTCGAGGTTACGGGTATCACCGACGATATGGTCAAGGATGCTCCGACCGAAAACGAGATAATGCCTAAGTTTTTCGAGTTTATCGGTGGCAGACTGCTTGTTGCCCATAACGCACCCTTCGATATGTCCTTTGCGCGAGCATCTGCTCTCAGACTCGGGGTTGTCCTTGAAAATCCCTATTGTGACACTGTGCCTATGTCGAGGGTGCTGGTACCTGATATCAAAAATCACAAGCTTGACTCGGTTGCAAAGGCTCTCGACCTCGGTGAATTTAACCATCACCGTGCAGTCGACGATGCAACCGTGCTTGCGCATATTTTTATAAAACTGTTGCTTCGCCTTAAGGAAAGTTCTCGTGGCGAGTGTAAGGTTATCGATGATGTCAACAGTTACCTTGCAGGCGGTGACCCGAGAACTCTGCACAGGTATCACCAGATAATCCTTGTGCGCAACCTTGTAGGATTAAAGAATCTCTACAAGCTTGTGTCTCTCTCAAACCTGAAGTATTATCAGACCAAGGGTGCAAATCGCAAGCCTCTCGTTCCAAAGAGTGAGCTTGTCAACCTGCGCGAAGGCCTTATCATTGGTAGTGCCTGCGAGCAGGGAGAATTGTATCAGGCGGTGCTTGATAATCGTCCGTGGGGCGAACTGCTCGACATCGCATCCTTCTATGATTTCCTCGAAATTCAGCCCAACGGTAACAATGAGTTTATGCTCCGCAACGGCAAGGTCAAGTCTGAGGAAGAACTCAACGCCATCAACAAGACCATTATTAAGATTGGCGAAAAACTGAAGAAGCCTGTCGTTGCAACGGGCGACGTTCATTTTCTCAATAAGTCGGACGCCAAATTCCGCGCTATTCTTATGGCAGGTCAGGGCTTCCCTGATGCCGACCAACAGGCTCCTTTGTATTTCAAGACTACCGAGGAGATGCTCTCCGACTTTGCCTATCTCGGAAAGAACAAGGCTTACGAAGTGGTCGTTAAGAACCCAAATAAGATCGCTGACCTTGTTGAGTACATAAGACCCATTCCGCAGGGTAACTTCCCGCCGACCATTCCGGGTTCGGATGAAATAATCACCGAGGTTACATACAAAAAGGCCTACGAGATGTACGGCAATCCGCTTCCTGAGATTGTCCAGAAGAGACTGGATAAGGAACTTGGCTCCATCATCAAGAACGGATTCTCCATTATGTACGTTACAGCTCAGAAGCTTGTTGCCGATTCGGTCGAGCACGGATATCTTGTCGGCTCGCGTGGTTCGGTCGGCTCTTCATTCGTTGCGACGATGGCAGGAATTTCCGAAGTCAATCCCCTTGAGCCGCACTATGTCTGCCCAAAATGCAAGCACAGTGAATTTATTACCGACGGCTCATACGGCTCGGGATTTGACCTTCCGCAGAAGAATTGCCCCCATTGTAACACCGATATGATACGCGACGGTCACGATATTCCCTTCGAGACCTTCCTCGGTTTTGACGGGGACAAGACCCCTGATATCGACCTTAACTTCTCGGGTGAATATCAGTCGAGCGCCCATAAGTTTACCGAGACTCTGTTTGGCCCCGAAAACGTTTTCAAGGCGGGAACGATTGCGACCGTCGCCGATAAGACCGCTTTCGGTTACGTCAAAAAGTACGCCGAGGAAAGAGGTCTGCTTCTTAATAAGGCTGAGACCGAGCGTTTGACCATCGGTTGCACCGGTGTTAAGCGCACGACGGGTCAGCATCCCGGCGGAATGGTCGTCGTTCCGCGTGAGTTTGAGGTTTACGACTTTTGTCCCGTTCAGCATCCTGCTGACGACGTCAACAGCGATACTGTAACCACCCACTTCGACTTCCATTCAATTCACGACACCATTTTGAAGTTGGACGAGCTCGGACACGATGTGCCGACCATCTATAAGTACCTCGAGGAGTACACGGGTATTCCTGTTATGGATGTGTCGATGAGTGACCCAGAGGTAATGAGCCTGTTTATATCGACCGAGGCCCTCGGTGTTACACCTGAGCAGATAGGCTCGCAGACAGGCACCTTCTCGCTACCCGAGTTTGGTACCAACTTCGTTCGCGAAATGCTCGTTGAATGTAAGCCGCGCACCTTCTCCGACCTCTTGCAGATAAGCGGACTGTCCCATGGTACAGACGTTTGGCTTGGTAATGCTCAGGAGCTTATCAAGAACGGCACCTGCACTATTTCTGAGGTTATCGGTACCCGTGACGGCATTATGACCTACCTTTTGTACAAGGGCCTGCCGTCAAAAATGGCTTTTAACATTATGGAGAAGGTCCGAAAGGGAATGGTCGCCTCAGGCAAACTTGAGCCTGAAAAGTGGAACGAAATGAAGGTGACAATGCGCGAACACGGTGTTCCTGAGTGGTATATGGACAGTTGTCAGAAGATCAAGTACATGTTCCCGAAGGCACACGCTTCAGCATACGTTATTTCTGCCCTGCGACTCGGTTGGTACAAGGTGCACCGTCCGGTTGAATATTATGCCGCTTACTTCACTGTTCGCGGTGAAGAGCTTGATGCCAAGACCATACTGGGCGGCAAGTCTGCTATTCAGGCGGCTATGAATGAGATAATCGCCAAGGGTATGCAGGCTAACGCCAAGGATAAGGCAGGCTTGGCGATGCTTCAGATTGTCAACGAGATGCTCGAAAGAGGAATCGAGTTCCTGCCGATAGACTTCTACAAGTCTGAAGCGCGCAGATACGTCGTT
>JAZTZA010000169.1:0-3461 GCA_045637185.1 Acutalibacteraceae bacterium | reverse complement strand
CCGATGCACGCCTTTGACTACAAGCACGCGAAGGACGGCACCATCGTTATCCGGCGTGCAAACGAGGGCGAATCGATTATGGCCCTCGACGGCACTTCGCGCGAGCTTAATCCCAAGATGCTCTGCATCGCCGACAGCGAGAAGCCCATCGCAGTTGCGGGTGTTATGGGCGGCGAATATTCAGGTATCTTCGACGATACCAACACCATCGTTTTTGAATCGGCCTGCTTTAACGGCGCATCGGTCAGAACCACCGCAAAGGCTCTCGGTATGCGTACCGATGCCTCCTCCCGTTACGAAAAGGGGCTGCCCGCTCAGCTTTGCGAGCACGCACTTGACCGCGCCTGCGAGCTTATCACGATGCTCGGCGCAGGTAAGGTGGTCTCGGGCTACGTTGATTGCCGTCATTTCGACGAGGCGCCCAAAACGGTCGGCTTTGAGCCGGAGTGGACCAACCGATTCCTCGGCACCGATATCCCTGAGGAGCGTATGGTTGAGATATTGACCGGACTCGGCTTCAAGGTGGAAAACGGGGTCATCACCGTTCCCTATTTCCGCACCGATATTGAGCACAAGGCCGATATTGCCGAGGAGATCGCCCGTATCTACGGATACGACATCATTCCCGATTCCTCCATCAACGGAAAGGCAAACGGCAAGTTCACCCTTGAGCAGAAGTTTGAGCGCAAGATCTCTGAAACAATGATAG
Organism: Acutalibacteraceae bacterium; assembly: GCA_045637185.1. Taxonomy (GTDB): domain Bacteria; phylum Bacillota; class Clostridia; order Oscillospirales; family Acutalibacteraceae; genus RGIG2206. Next base: position 2,752 of record JAZTZA010000169.1, on the reverse strand, counting down.
CGAAGGGCTATTCGCAGATAATGACCTATTCCTTCATCAGCCCGAAGGAGTACGACCTTGTCAATATGCCTGCCGACTCGGAAGCGCGCAGATCGGTCAAGATCAGCAATCCTCTCGGCGAGGAGACCTCCATTATGCGCACGACTGCCCTCCCCTCGATGCTTGAGATCTTGGCACTCAACTACAACCGCAGAAACGCTTCGGTCAAGATGTTTGAGATTGCCAAGGAGTACATTCCTCGCGGCGACGACGAGCTTCCCATCGAGCGTAAGAAGCTTATTCTCGGCGGTTACGGCGACGGAGTTGACTTCTTCAAGATGAAGGGTGCAGTCGAAGTGTTGCTTGACGGGCTGAACATCGTTGGATACGAGTTTAACGCCCTGACCGATGCCTACGCATACCATCCGGGCAGAACGGCTGAGATAACCGTTGACGGCAAGGTGATCGGTGTCATCGGTGAAATTCATCCGAGGGTTGCCGACAACTACGACATCAACGCAAAGGTCTATACCGCTGAGCTTGACCTTGAGGTAATGCTTGAGAGTGTCGGTGCCGAGCGCACCTACAAGGCTCTGCCCAAGTTCCCTGCGGTTACACGTGACCTCGCAATTCTCTGCGACCGCGACCTGCCCGTTGCCGCCATCAAGACCATCATCGTCAACAACGTCGGTGCACTGCTTGAGAAGGTCGAGCTGTTCGACGTCTATCAGGGAAGCCAGATTCCCGAGGACAAGAAGAGCGTTGCGTACACCTTCACGATGCGCTCCGAGAACTCCACCCTCAGCGACAAACAGTGCGACAAGATAGTTCGCAAAATCGTTGCCGACCTCGAAAACATCGGCGCACAGATCCGTTCATAACAACTGTAAAAATCAGGAGCAGGAAAACCTGCTCCTGATTTTTTAGGTTTATTTATGTAGTTTTATTTCAATTTTACTTTTTGAAATTTCAAATCTTTCACAAACTCTTCAAACGGCAAATTATTTCCCTCATGAGACGTTATTTTAACAATTATTTCATTTTTATATAAAAATGAATAATTTATCCTACTGTCTCCAAATGTTATAACTTTTCCATCTATGACGTAATTGTCATCTTGTTTCCATCCTTGTTTTTTTCGTTCTTCCCATGTTTTACCATAATTTAAAGCGCCTTTTCCATTGACATAATTCCACAGATTACTTTTAGCATCTTTTGCCTCATCTTTTTCAAGATAATAAAGAAGGATTGATAATGAAGCGCCTTTATCATCTTTATAACTATAACTGTACCCATGTCCCTCATAATCCATTTCAAATATTGTGCCAACCACACCCTCAGCCGAAGACAATAATGGAAAGTTCTTGTTTTTGTAATATGGTACATAAATATATCCGTCTTCGTGTATAGGTTCTAGCATAGTTTTAAACTGTCCATCCTTATAAGAAACCGGATCCGTTTCATTTATCCACTTGATAAATTCTTCAACATCGACAAAACGCTCATTATCAAACTTATATTTATATTGTCTAACTCCTCCAAGAGTTGATTGCATAGTTACACTATTAGTGGATACTGTGCTTGACTCTTGATTTGTCGAACTGTTTTCTGTAACAAATGTGTTACTAGAAGATGTTCCTGTTGCAGAACTATTAAATATAGCTACATTTGAATTCTTATCAGCAGAGTATGAGTTGTTACAGGATGTCAATATAGATAACATAACTACAGTTGCAAGTATGAACGAGCATTTGTGCATAAATATCCCCCTTTGCTTCATGTAAATAATTTCTCTGATTGTAATTGATACATAATTATATTATGGGTGATTTATACCAGTTTCTTTTTTATCCACTATACATTTTTATCAAAGGTTCTTTTGGGCGCATTACTCATACTTTATAGGTAGTTCTATTCCCTTATAACATATTTCATCATTATCATAAACAATCCTATCTGTTATATAAAATACCTCCCCATCTTTTACCAGTAAATCGTGGACAAACTCAAATTGCAGCAATTCATTTTGGCTTAGCGCGTATATACTAACAAAGTAGGTGTCTTCTAAAGAAGAAATGTTTTCTTTGTCTATAGTATAGGAATTTTCGATAACGGACAAAATTTCATCGTATGTGTCATTATCAATAGAGACTTCTGTTTTACTAAAATCAGCGGTATTTACATAAAAGAACTGATAATTATCTATGTTGTTGTAATATAAAACCGCTTGATCTAAATATCCCGTTGAACACCATATTCCCCAAAATTCACTATATAGCAAATTCTTATCTTGATCATCGCCTAAAGAATAAAGTTTATAAATATCATTTTCTTTTGGAAAGAAAAAATTTGCAACCATAGATATAAAATCCTGATTTTTGGTACTGTTTTTTTCAATAATATGGACATTTGCTATGGCTTTTTTATCAATATTAGTCATCACACGTAGTTCCTTAACATTATCTAGATAATCATTCAGTCGTACGTATTTATTTCCATCAAATTCAAATTCTTTTGCATTATAATCTTCGATATCAATAATTACGCCTGTATCTCTAATTGCATATTCATATTCTATTTTATGAAAAGTATTGGATATAGATATATACGCAAATGGAAATAGCAAGATTATGCCAATGACAACCAATATTATGGGTGCTTTTTTCTTTTTAGGTGTTTTTTTAACACAAAAAACTATTAATAATGATATCCCAGCAATTAACAAAAGCATTCCTAAAACAGATGTTATAATGATAAAAGCTAAAAACAATAA
>JAZTZA010000168.1:0-2868 GCA_045637185.1 Acutalibacteraceae bacterium | reverse complement strand
CTGCTCCTCGATAAGCTTTACGGTATCCTCATCAAAATCGGACAGACGACCGATAAGACCGATCTCCGCCTTCTTGTCATCGGCCTGACGCACAGAAATGTATATATCGGGGTCGGTGAAGGGAAAGGCGCGGAACAGCATCACGCGGTCATAGTGCTCGCCTTCAAAATCGAGGGAGGCAAATCCCCCTTCGGTACGGGCAAAACGAGCGTTATCGGGGGTGATATGCCTGACCGAAAAACGACTCTCGGTATCGGGCACGACCGATTTAAGACTGCTTACATTTTCTTTCATTCCACTATCCCCCTTTTCGACATCGCCTGACTTTGAATAACCGCCAAACGATGATAGGTTCCTTTTTGCGCCATAAGCTCCTCGTGGGTGCCGCGCTCGGTGATCCTTCCGTCCTCGATGACCACAAGCTGATCGGCATTTCGCAGGGTGGACAGTCGGTGAGCAACCGAAACGGTGGTCCTGCCCTCAGTCAAGTCCTCAAGCGCCTTTTGAATATATATCTCGGTCTCGGTGTCGACAGAGGCGGTCGCCTCGTCGAGAATTAGTATCTTCGGATCGGTGAGAATGGCACGCGCGATCGACAGGCGCTGTCTTTCTCCGCCCGAAAGTTCCCTTCCTGCAGGTCCGATGACGGTATCATAGCCATCGGGAAGCTTCATTATGAAATCGTGCGCCGCCGCCGAAATTGCCGCCGAAACGATCTCCTCTCGGGTCGCTTCGGGTCGGGCATAGGCAATGTTCTCTGCCACAGTTCCCATAAATATATAGGTCTCCTGCGACACCATCGCGACAAGACCGTGCAGGTCCTTGAAGGAGAGGTCGCGAATATCAACCCCGTCAATTGTGATCTGACCCTCGTCGACGTCATACAACCGCGAGATCAGATTTAGCATAGTCGATTTGCCTGCTCCCGAGTGTCCCACGACGCCCAACAACTGATTAGGCTTGGCGTGAATGGAGATATCCTTGAGGACCGGCTTGCCCTTTTCATAGGCGAAGCTGACGTTTTTAAGCTCGACATCCCCCTTGATCTCGGGAAGGTGCACAGGCTCATCGGCCTCGACCACGTCGGGTTTGGCATCGATTATCTCGAAGATTCGCTGTGCGCAGTTCATACAGTTGACCCACTGACGTATAAAGTGGGACAGCATCTCAAAGGGGCCCGCAAGCATACCTACATATCCCACAAAGGTGATCAGCATCGCGTAGTCCATCTCGCCCTCACGGGACAGAATTATCCACGCACCGACGGCGTAGATCATCAGCGAAATGATCTCGCGCACCACCGAAAACAGCGCAAAAAGCCACGATTCAACGCCGCCAAGGTCGGTCTCAACCTTGCCGACGCGTCGGTTGGCACGAACAAAGCGCTTGGTCTCGCTCGCCTCGGTACCGAAGGCACGCACCACCCTTGCGCCCGTAAGGTTATCGTTTATCTGCGAGTTCATCGCTCTGGAAGCCCGATGCCGTCTGCCATGCATCGTCCACATTATCGGGACAAGCAGGAAGGTTATGATAGCAGGTACAGGCAACATGACCATTGCCGCAATAGAAAGTCGCCAGTTGAGTGAGAACATTATGACGAAGGCCACCGCAATAGTGATAAAGTCTATCACCGTCGTTGGCAGGCTGTCGATGAAGAAGTAGGTCACCTCATAGGCATCGTCGAGCACGCGGGTCATAAGGGTGCCGGTCTGCTTGCTTTGGTAAAACCTCAGCGACAGGCGACTCATGGCGTCGAAGACCTTGCTCTTGATATCTTTGACCAAGAATGGTACGAATTTCGCAACCACGACTCCCTGTACGACGTGGGAAAGCTGATTGAGTACCCTGACCGCGAGCATAGTCAGCACCACCAAGGCCAAGGCCAGAATGGGCCCCTGCGCCTGCGGCGAGACCAATCCATTTAACGCATCCTTACCGCTGAGCACCTCGCCATAGAGTACGTTTCCGCTCAGGTAGGGGCCGGCAAGTCCAAAGGCCGATATGGCGAAGATGCTCAGGAAGGTGAGCGCCGTATGCCATTTGTACGGCTTGAAGAAGGTGAGCAAACGCAAAAAGGATGAGCCTCGTTTATTGCGCTTGGGATCCTTTTTCTCCTCTTTGTCGCGGGGCCTGCGTCGGTCTTTGGGTTCAAACTCGGTCTTGCGACCCGTCTGCAGGTCGTATTTGCCGACAAAACCGCCGATGTCATCGGCTCGGGTGTTGGAGGACACCGCAAGAATTATCGACTCGCTTTTATACTCAAGTCGGAGCAAAAGGCTCGCGACCTGCCTTTCCTCTTTTAACTCGCCGCAATCGGAGAGAGCAAACCGCTCCACCTCGCATCCTTCGGGCAAAAGATCGGGTGCTTTGTGCTCGGTGAAGTCCATCCTTGCAACAATCTTAGGCGCCGATATGCGAAGTATCTGCTCATCGGTGAGCAGAAGCCAGCCATTGCGGTAACGGCAATCTATATCCATATCGGTAAAGCAGCAGGCGCGAATATCTCCTTCAGCTATGCCCAAGGCGGAAAAATCGGGCGTTTTTGCCTTTTCCTTGCTCGGTGTCTTCACATATCTCACCTCTTTTTCGTGTTATCTTTCTTATTTTATCATCGCAAAACCCTACTGTCAATAACCTGATAACCTCGGTTGTGATATGTTGACAAACAACATTCCTTGGGCCCACCGGCAGTATAATGCAAAAAATGGTTGGGCGATAAAAATATCGCTCAACCGTTTTTTGTTGTAATAGCAGGCGAACACAGTTCGCCCATTCGGTGAAGTGAACCGATTATATCGACAACACCCTATATTATATAAGGAAAACACTCCTGAGGATATCCTCAGGAGTGTTTTCCTTATATAATAT
>JAZTZA010000167.1:0-1702 GCA_045637185.1 Acutalibacteraceae bacterium | reverse complement strand
TACCATCCGTTTTCGCCCTGCGTTGCGCCATGGCCGTCTTTTTATCTTGCGGTTAATCTTATTAGTTTTTTGTAGGCATCATAGGCGGTCAGGGTTTGGGACACCTGAGCCGTAATGCTGTCACACAGGTCGCCGTATGCGTGCTCGTTTGGGTCGACGATAACGGTGCAGTACTGCCCCTTTTTGAGCATCGCGTTTACCGTGATTTTTTCGGTAAAGATCTCGTCCGACGCTCCAAGGGTTCTGGAATAGAGCTTTTCGTCCTGCGCATACACCGACACCGTAACCCCATCCGAGACCTTTTCCTTATCGGCGATGACGTTGTAGCTGATATCAAGCCGATAGTTGCCGTCAGCCGATGCTTTGTAGGCCAAGATGGCGGACGCATCGCCTGAGGGCGTCAGGGTGGTGATGCCGTCGGCATCTGTAAACTGGCGGAATTGCCGTGGCTTTTGGTCAGATGGGTACCATTTGCCCGACGGGGCATCGTAGACCGAGGGCTTGAACTCAGAAATGTCGTAATCTCCCTTTTTATTGGTTTGGCGGGTATAGAAAAAGTACCAATCGTCACCGATTTTATTGCCCGTTGCGGTGGGGTCAGGCTCGCTTGCGGCTTGACTGGCCGATGAGTTGCTCTGCCCGCCCGATGTGGAGGGCGTTGCCCTATCGCAAGCGCATAGGCCCAGAAGCCACAAAACACAAACCAGCGTCACAAATTTTTTCATGCTCATCACCCCTGTTGCTTCTTTGTTTCATTATATATTGGGCGAAAGCAAAATTTCAACCGAATTTCGATTACAGATTTGTAACTTTGGGTTACAATATTGTAACCTTATTTTACTGGACATTATCGCAGTTTTGTGCGAAAATAGGGGTAGAAAGGTGTGTTTTAGCCTTTGGAAAGGGGAAGACCGATGAGTATATTCGTTGATAATAAACCGATAGAAATGTTTGATAAAAACTCCCTTGATTGCGACTTCGCCGCCTTGCTTTCCTTGGCTGAGGAGAGGCTTGGCACGGCCGACGGCAAGCAACACGAGTACTGCCAGTCGGTCGCCCTGCTGACCGCGCAGGGACAGCAGGTGACCCGCGCCTTCTGCTCCGATTCGGTTGAGGCGCTGGTGGAACAGAACTGCGCCCTGCTTTCGCAGTTGAAAAGCGAAGAGCAGACCCAAATCAAAAAGGTGGTTTTTATGTGGGCAGGCGGCTCGGTGGATGTTCCATCCTTTCAGTTCAGGAAGGAGATGTGCACGCTTGACCCTGAAAATAACAAAACCGAAATACTGCTCAGGGCTCTGCACGGATATGTGATTAAAAAGGTGTCCGACCTCTTTTAACAGGCGGTCGCCTGTTTGTCCGCTCAGCCGCAGGCTGTTTATCCGCGTTTTGAGGGTTGCGATTGTTTGCGTTTTGTTTCTCGCGCGTGTAAATCGTATGTTGTAGGGGCGAACTGTGTTCGCCCGACATTTACTAACCGCGTTCCCATTACAAAAGACCGCACTGCAGGAAAGCAGTGCGGTCTTTCTATTCAAATATACCTATTTACTCCTCGCTGTTGCGCTCGGCGTTCTCCATTACGGCGTTGAAGGCCTCCTCGACACCCTCGGGAACGCTTGCGGTTGCTTCAACCTCAGCCTCAGCCTCGGGGGCGTTGTCGGCGGCATCCGCCTCGCTGGGAGCCTCAGCCTGCTGAGCCTCCTCC
>JAZTZA010000166.1:0-4770 GCA_045637185.1 Acutalibacteraceae bacterium | reverse complement strand
CCTTGACCCTTACGGCATCAAACATCAGCCAATCCTCCGTTTTCGTAAAATCCTGATATTATTATACCACCCTTTGCATCCACTTTCAATGACCTGAGAAAATTTTTGCGTCAGACACTTCCGACAGGGATAACTACGGTGCGGTCATTCTCAAGCTGTTCGCCCGAGATCGAATTAAGATCGGCGATCGCTTCGACCGAGGTGTTATAGTTTTTAGCGATATCCCAGAGCCGCTCGCCTGCACCTGCGCGGTAGATGACCACCGAGGAATTGCTGTATTTGCTGACCTGCTTATCACCCAGCTCGGCCGAGGTTATAACGTCGCAGTAAGAGCGCTCGATGAGGTCGGCGCGGACGTTCAGCTCCGACCTGATCTCAAAATCTCCGCGACCCAGCGAATAGACGATGTCGGTCGGTGTCAGGCTGCATTGGCACTCGCCGTCAGCGGCATTTTCGGGGATATCCTTGGTAAACTCAAACTCTACTCCCCTCTCGAAATAGAGAGGCTCCTTCGACGAATCGAGGGCAAGTATGCTCACCTGCAGGGTACCTTTGACAACGAGGGTTCCGCCCGAGCAGTTGACCGAGCCGAGTTCGACGTCGTTCCAGACGTCGAGAACCTTGTCGATGTTCTCGACAGGCACGTCGAGCCGTTTGGTTACAAGGCAGGGCTCGTTGACGCTGTGGGCGACCCTTTCAAACGTAAGGGGCTCGCGTCCGATATCGAGCTTGCGCTCGGTCGAATAGGCGTCGGTCAGGTAGGGTATCTGCGCGTTGCAGTAGGCGGTGACCGAAAGATACAGTTTCGCGCCAACCATAGCCTTGCGCAGCATTCCGCTCATATCGGTATGGGGCCGCACCTCACAGCCGATGACCGTAGCATCCACCGAGCAGGTGCAGTTGTCATTGAGCCCGACGATGTCGAATATCTGGCTGAAGGGGAAGCTTTCGGTTGCCGAGCAGCACTCCCCTTCCTCCTCGCCTATGTAGAGCAGTTTGACCCGCATTTCCCCCTTGACGACCACCTTGTTGCCTATCATCTTGGTATCGTTGACGAGCACGCGGCTATCGGTGCGCAGAATGCTCCTGATCGACTCGCTTGAGTCAGAGACCGACATTTCGTCGCTGACGATGAGATACTTCTCATCAAAGCCTACCAAGGTCGACGAGGGTCGGCTTCCTCTGAGCTGACGGACGGTCGGCTCATCAATGTCGGTGACTATCTCCATCGGCAGACAGGACTTGACACAAGCCTGTATGGCAAGGGATGAATGAAGGTCCACCCTACGCTCGCTTATCGCCTTGCAATTCATATAGCTGACCTTCAAGCTTACCTGTGACACCGCTTCATCGATGGGTGACTCAAGCTCAAAGTCGTGGGAAAATGCTTCGGTATGGTCGTAGCTTTTGATACAGCCCTCGCGGTCGACGTAGCAGATGGACAGGGCGACCTCTCCCTCAACGCAGAACATATCCCCCTTGACCGTCTTGGAGATGACGTAGGGCCGCACTCGGCATTTGAGCAGGCGCTTGATATCACTGCAGGAATCGGGCAGAGTCACCGTTGCATCGATAGGATGCTCGGCGGTCTGCTTGAGCATAGGTGCGCTGATGCGCACAGTTTGTCTGGTATATTTACAGTCCATTGTGGCACACTCCTAACCTTTCTGATTACTAAACTATATGACCGTCTCTGACTCCGTATGACTGTTTGGCCGCGCTTTTTGTGGTTCTTTTGTGTAAAATCAAGCTCCCTTGCGGATAATATTGGTGCAGTTATATGAAAAGGCTAAGACAGGCCTCTTTTTTCTTGAAACAACTTCGTCCTTCTGCTAAAATTTCCCTGCTTTATTATATTGGAGGTATGTGTATATGTTTGCCCTGTTGGCATTCCTGCCGATTCTGTTTTGCGTGGTTGCGATGGCCGCTTTCAACTGGCCCGCAAAGGTTGCTCTGCCTATTTCCTGGGCACTCGCCTGTATATTCGGCTTTTTCTTCTGGAAAATGGACGTCGTCTCCCTCGTTGCTTATTCGGTATCGGGTTTACTCAACTCCCTTGACGTACTGATAATCGTTATGGGTGCCATCCTCGTTATGAACACGTTGAAGAGGTCGGGCGGTATGTCCACCATCAACAACGGCTTTAAGCTGGTCAGCAAGGATGCACGTATTCAGGCCATCATCATCGGATTTATGTTCTGCTCCTTCATCGAAGGTGCCGCAGGCTTCGGTACTCCCGCCGCACTTGCAGGGCCCCTGCTCGTCAGCCTTGGATTTCCGCCCGTAGCCGCCGCAACCGTTGCCCTCATCTGCGACAGCGTTGCCGTTTCATTCGGTGCCATCGGCACCCCCGTTGCGCAGGCCATCCTCTGCCTTGGCCCCGAGGTCGCCACCGAAGGCTACGCCTCCTCCCTCTCCCTTTGGACTGCGATACCCCACGCCATCGCAGGCATCTTCGTGCCTTTTATGGCGGTTGCATTTATGTGCAAGTTTTTCAGCAAGGAGCGTTCCTTCAAGCCCGCGCTTGAGGTGTTGCCCTTTGCCGTTTTCGCGGGGCTCTGCTTTACGGTGCCCTTTACCCTCGTTGCAATCTTCTTCGGTTACGAGTTTCCCTCTATCCTCGGCGCACTCTTTGGCCTGCCGATAACCGTTTTTGCCGCTAAAAAGGGCTTCCTCGTTCCCAAGACCTGCTGGGGCTTCGGCGACGAGAGCCAATGGGACGAGTCGTGGAAGTCAACGGTTACTCCTGAGCCGCCCAAGGAATCTAATATGTCCCTTATTCGTGCGTGGGTGCCCTATGTCATCATCGCACTGCTTCTCGTTGTGACACGCATTCCTGCGCTCAACCTCAAGCAGCTTTTGCAGAGTGATTGGTTCACCATCCGTTTCCCTGAAATAATGGGGGTCGAAAACACCGCATACACGTTGAAATGGGGCTACCTGCCCGGCACTATATTTATCCTTGTCGCCATCGTAACGGTGTTCATTCACAGGATGAAAAAGGAGGAGGTCAAGGACGCTTGGCTCGATTCCTTCAAGCAGGTCGGCGGTGCCGCCGTTGCGATAGTTTTTGGCTTGGCGCTGGTGCAGATAATGCGTTACTCAGGCAGTAACGAGGTCGGCGGTGAGGGTATGAAGAGCATGATTTTCTATATGGCCGAGGAGCTTTCCAAGGTTGGAAAGGGTCTATATATCATTTTCAGCCCCCTCATCGGTGTGCTCGGCTCGTTTGTGTCGGGATCGAACACCGTGTCGGTCACCCTTTTCACCAACCTGCAGTATCAGTCGGCGAGCAACCTTGATCTGAACACGGTTATGATAGTCGCGATGCACGTCATCGGCGGCGCTATCGGTAATATGATATGCGTCAACAACGCGGTCGCCGCCTGTGCGACGGTCGGCACCTCGGGCAGAGAGGGCAAGATAATCCGCATCAATCTTATCCCCACCGCCATCTACACCGCAGTTGTAATCGCAGTCATCGCCGTCGCGATGGCCCTCGGAATTCAAGCGTAAGTTGATATGAGAAAAGCGCACCTGTTAATTCAGGTGCGCTTTTAGTATGCCAAAAAATTACTCGGACGGGTTTAGTGAAATCGTTCGCTTTGCTCACGGTGAAATCAAAGGCATATGACTTCTAACTCTCTCAAAATGATTAAAATCATACGCGAAGCGGATACCTTCACTTCTTCACTATTCACTATTACTTTTTACTTGCCAAAATCTCCTCGAACGGGTTGAGTGAAAAGTGAAGAGTGAAAAGTGAAAAGGTAAAAATCTCCCCGAACTTCGTCCGAGGAGATTTTTGGCTGGGGTGGCAGGATTCGAACCTACGGATGCGGGAATCAAAATCCCGTGCCTTACCGCTTGGCGACACCCCAATATAATATATCGATATAAAGACGGCACGCAAGTATCACAATACACTGCGTGCCCTTGTTTGTAAAATGGGGTGGATAAAGGGATTCGAACCCTTGGCCTCCAGAGCCACAATCTGGCGCGCTAACCAACTGCGCTATACCCACCAAATCTAACCAAAAACCCCTCGCTACTTGGCCAAGCGCGAGGGGGTAGGCTTGGTGACCCGTACGGGAATCGAACCCATGTTACCGCCGTGAAAGGGCGGTGTCTTAACCGCTTGACCAACGGGCCATTGTGGTAGCGGTAGTCGGATTCGAACCAACGACACTGCGGGTATGAACCGCATGCTCTAGCCAACTGAGCTATACCGCCATATTTCGTGACTATGCCATTATAATACAGCAAGGCTCTCTTGTCAACAGTTTTTTCAAATTTATCGGACAATCTTTTTTTATTCGGTTTGGTTGGTAGTTTTCGCCCTATCCACATTCGAGCAGTTGCCGTATTCGAGTCAAAATTGCCTTCTCACGACGGGAGACCTGCACCTGAGTCATTCCCAGTTCCAAGGCGGTCTGGGTCTGGGTCCTCTCTTCGAAAAAGCGCAATTTTATCAGCCTTTGGTCCCTTTCGCCAAGGCGGTTGAACGCCTCGCTGAGCGCTATCGACTCGCATATTGCCTCCTGCTCGTCCTCGCAGGGTATATCGGTCTGGGACTGCCCGTCCTCCCCTGCGGTAAGCGAGACCGCAGGCTGTGATGCACATAGCGCCTGCGCCGCTTCTCCCTCAGACACGCCGAGAGTCTGTGCAAGCTCGGATATCAGCGGCGGTCGGCCTAAAGACTTGGTCAGCTCGTCGCTTGCGCGCACCGCCTTGATCGAAAGCTCCTTCAGGGGTCGGCTGACCTTGACG
>JAZTZA010000165.1:0-7362 GCA_045637185.1 Acutalibacteraceae bacterium | reverse complement strand
CTAAGGAAGAGGGCATCGAGTTCAAACTGCTCAACAACCCTGTTCGCATCCTCGGCAACGACGAGGGCTTCGTCTGCGGTATGGAATGTGTGCAGATGGAGCTGGGCGAGCCTGATTCATCGGGCCGCCGCCGTCCTGTCGAGAAGCAGGGCAGTGAGTTTACCCTCGATGTTGACTGCGTGATTATGTCCATCGGCACCTCCCCCAACCCCCTCATCAAGTCGACCACCTCAGGACTTGAAACCCAGCGTTGGGGCGGCATTGTCGCCGACGAGGACGGTCGCACCAGCCGCGACAGCGTTTACGCAGGCGGCGATGCGGTCACAGGCGCCGCAACCGTTATTCTCGCTATGGGCGCGGGCAAAACTGCCGCCGCCGCCATCGACAAGCAGTTGATGGGCGACAAGGCTTAAAAGGTTACAATATTATTACAACGCGGAGCAAAGGGTTGTCTTTTGCTCCGCGTTATGTTATTTTGAAGATGAAAAAGTTAAAATTTTACTGAGGTTTTTTGAGTCTTGCAACGACTAATATAATGAAAGGGGGCGCGTTATGGACCGATTGACCGAAAGTTACCGTTCATTCCGCAAGGGTGACAAGACGGCCTTCGACTGCCTGATGGAAGAATGTCGACAGCCCCTGATATATTATCTCAACGGCCTGCTGGGCAATCTCAGCGATGCCGAGGACGTTGCGATGGACGCATTCTGCGAGTTGCTCGTCCACCCCCTGCGCTACCGCTTTCAATGCTCGATAAAAAGCTACCTCTACACCGTTGCCCACAACAAAGCGGTCGACCTGCTGCGCCGCAAAAGACAGACGGCGCCCATCGAGGAGGCGGCGTTTGTCGCAGATGCGGTTGCCCTTGAGGATGCCGTCATCGACACCGATGAAAAGCGGCGGCTTAACGGGATACTGATGGGGCTCAACCCTGAGTATCGGGAGTGCTTGCGGCTGGTCTGCCTGTGCGGACTCAGCTACGACGAGGCGGCCGTCGTTATGAAAAAGAGCAACAAGCAGGTCAACAATTTAGTTTACCGCGCGCGACAGGCTCTGCGCGCCGAATGGAAGGAGATGGATGCCGATGCGTGACTCAAATGAATTTCGCGACGAGGTCTACCGCCGCGCCGCAAGGCAACGCAAGCGAGAGCGACGGCAGCTGAGCGCTGTGGTCGGCTGTGTTGCACTGCTTTTGGTAACCGGAATAGGCGGAGGTGCCCTTTTATCTCTGCCGACCAAGAGCGACGACGCCGAAGTCAACAAGCATTATACGGAATTTACCGAGGATAGTATTTACGATATCACATGCGGAGGAAGTATAAGATATGACGACTTTTTTGAAATAGAACCGTCTGAGGACACAATGCCTTCCGTTTTCATATTCGACAATTATGCTGAAGCACTTGAGTTTTTCACCCAAAAGACCGGCGAGGATGAAACCAGATTCAGAAATCTTGGTTATACAAACGACTTCTTCATCAGCTCCGACGCTATCTTTGTTACACACTACGGATACGCAGATAGCGGATATTATGTTGCAGCCGTTAATTGGGAAAAGGAAGCCCGAATTGTTCTGTATGAAGCTCGCCTTGTTGACGCTTCCGATATGAAGTATCTCTTGCTTCACAGCAAAGTTGAGAAGAGTAACGGCATCCCTTACGTACTGTATCACTATTTAAGCTATTGGGAAGAACTGCCATATTATGGAATTCCACTACATTAAAAAGGATTGTTGTTATGAAAAAACTTTTATACTTGTGTCTTGTCCTGTTGCTGATATGTTGTGTTGCGGCCTGTAGCGCGCCATCCAACGACTCCGATATTGATTACAGTAGTGAGGAATCGTACTTCGAAGACTATTACTCCCAAAGCCAAGATAAGCCTGTCGACCCCTCGTCAATCCCATCTCATTATGCCGAAATACCCGATGAGCAATTGACATATTTCATTCTGGCAAAACAGGGCAGCGACCATGACACCGTTACCACATTTGACAACTATGACGATGCGCTCCTCTTTTTCACCCGAAAAACCGACGAAGATGAAATCACCTTCAACGACCTTGGTTATACAAGGGAATATTTTACCGAAAACGGTGTTGCATTTATATGCTGGATCGGAAATCCGGGCAGCATATACTCTCTCGAAGCGGAGGATTGGTCTGACAAACGGGTAATCACATTGGGCGAGCTGCGTCCTTACGTTGCACACGAGGCTGAGGGTGTTCTCATACCTATTAGGTGTCCGCATATGAATGGACAGTCCGTTTCGGTGGTGCACCATTTGAAAATGTATTATTTTGATAAATAATTAGAAGGAGTTGTTGAAGATGAAAAGAATACTGTGTTTAGGATTGACCCTGTGCCTGCTTCTCGTCAGCCTTGCCGCCTGCAGTGCGGCGGGAAATAAGGCTTCGGATGCGACCGGCGACCTTGAGTACAGCAAGGATATCCTCACCGAAGAAGGCTACGGCTCAACCAACACCACTGCAGGCTCCTCTGTCCCCGATATCTCCGACCGTAAGATGATACGCGATGCCGAGTTGACGGTCGAGACCAAGAAGTTTGATGCGTTTTTGACCGCTCTTGACAAAAAGGTGGTCGAGATGGAGGGTTACATTGAGTCCTCGAGCGTCAACAACGAGGGCTATTCCAAGGGGTACCGCCGCGCCACCTTCGTCGCGCGCATTCCGTCCGACAGACTTGACGGCTTCCTCAACGCCGTCGGCAAGCTCGGCAGTATCAGCCACAAGAGCATCACCACCAACGACCTAACGGGCGAGTACATCGATGCCGAAAGCCGCGTTGCCGCCCTCAAGACCGAGCAGGCCTCCCTTATGGAGCTGCTCAAGACCGCCACAAACCTTGCCGATATCCTTGAGATTCAGGATAGGCTCAGCGACGTTACGGCCGAGCTTGAACTTTATCAGAAGAAGATGAACAGCATCGACGCGCGCGTTTCATACAGCACCGTGACCCTCTCCATCCGCGAGGTCGAGCTTGACCCGACCAACGACGAGCAGGGCTTCTGGGGCGAGACGGGGACCCGCTTTATGAACAACCTTTACAGCATCGGATCGGGTGCAAAGTCGGTTGCGATGTGGCTTATCAGCTCGCTGCCCTATCTCCTTCTGTTAGGCGGAATCGGCCTTGCGATATGGTTACCCATTCGCCGTAAGGTGCGCCGCAGGCGTGCCGCCAGACAGGCAGGAAAACAGGATAAATAAGATTCGAGCGATAAAAAAACTCCTATGGCAGATGCCATAGGAGTTTTTTATTACGCAACAAAAGTGAACTTACTTAAGCTCAACCTTAGCTCCGACTTCCTCGAACTTAGCCTTGATAGCCTCAGCGTCTTCCTTAGAAGCAGCTTCCTTCAGCTTAGCAGGAGCGCCGTCAACGAGAGCCTTAGCTTCGCCAAGACCGAGACCGGTAACCTCGCGGACAACCTTGATGACCTTGATCTTCTCAGCGCCGACATCGGCAAGAACAACGCCAAACTCAGTCTTCTCCTCAGCAGCGGCAGCAGGGCCAGCAACAGGGCCAGCAACTGCAACAGCAGCGGCGGCGGATACGCCGAACTTCTCCTCGATTGCGGAAACGAGCTCAGAAAGCTCAAGAACAGTCAGTTTCTCAACTTCAGAAACCAGGGCTTCAATTTTCTCAGATGCCATTTTAACTTACCTCCAAATGTAATTTTGTTTTTTTAATAATTATTCTGCAGCTTCAGCTGCGGGAGCCTCGCCGTCTTTTTCAGCAACAGCCTTAATAACGCGGGCGAATGCGGCAATAGGTGCGTTGAGCACGTTTGCCACGGTAGCAAGCAGAACCTCTCTCGAGGGCAGCTTTGCCAGAGCGTTGAGCTTATCAAGCTCGATTACCTCGCCGTCAAGGAAGCCTCCCTTAACGGTGAAGTTGTTGTGGGTATCAGCGAAATTGCAAAGAATACGTGCAGCGGCAACGTAGTCGTCTGCGCTGGTGGCAATAGCGGTAGTACCGCTCAGGACATTGTCAAGACCGGCAAGCGCAGTTCCGTCGATAGCCAGGTGGAGCAGGGTGTTCTTGATTACGGTGTACTGAACACCGGCCTCACGAAGCTCCTTACGCAGCTTGGTATCGTCGGCAACGTTGATTCCCTCATAGCTGACGACAACACCTGCGATGGCGCCGTCGAGACGGGCCTTGAGGTCAACAACCTGCTGCTTCTTTGCTTCCAGAACCTTCTGACTGGGCATTTATATTTCACCTCCGTTGCATAAAAGATGCCTGTCCCCGACGGGAACAGGCATCTGACGCAACATAAATAAAATGTCAAAATCAAATTCCTCTTCCTCGGCGGGCGGATCAGATCCATTACGCCGCAAGCGGCACCCGCTGTCTTCGGTCAAGAACAGCATTTTGGATTATAGCACAAACCTTGAGCTTTGTCAAGCGTCAATTAACCAACCTTGTTCGGATTGATCTTGATGCCGGGGCCCATGGTAGTTGCAACTACGCAGGAACGGACGTACTGACCCTTTGCGGATGCCGGCTTTGCCTTGATGATGGCGCCGAGCAGGGTGTCAAAGTTCTCCTGCAGCTTCTCAGCACCGAAGGAGACCTTGCCGATGGGGCAGTGGATGATGTTGGTCTTGTCAAGACGGTACTCGATCTTACCTGCCTTAGCCTCGGCGATAGCCTTGGCAATGTCGGGGGTAACGGTACCGGCCTTCGGAGAAGGCATCATGCCGCGAGGTCCAAGGACCTTACCGAGACGGCCGACAAGTCCCATCATATCGGGGGTTGCGATAACGACGTCGAAATCCATCCAGCCTTCATTCTGGATCTTAGCGACATACTCTTCGCCGCCGAAGAAATCGGCGCCTGCCTCCTCGGCAGCCTTCAGGGCATCACCCTTGGCGAATGCCATAATGCGAACAGTCTTGCCGGTTCCGTTGGGGAGAACGACAGCGCCGCGGACCTGCTGGTCGGCGTGGCGGGAGTCAACACCCAGACGGACGTGAACCTCAACGGTCTCGTCAAACTTAGCAACCTTAGTTTTTACAGCGAGGTCAAGAGCCTCGTTTACATCATAAAGCTTTGAGCTCTCAACGAGCTTACGGCTATCGGTATATTTCTTACCATGTTTCATTATTAATTGTACCTCCCAATAGAGTGGTTAATCGGAATTTTCCTCCCACCCGGGATATATTTCACCGGGGAGCAGAATTTAATTTACGAAATTAGTCGACAACTTCAACGCCCATGCTGCGAGCGGTACCGGCGATCATGCTCATAGCATTCTCGATGGTAGCGGCGTTCAGGTCGGGCATCTTGGTTTCGGCAATCTTACGAATCTGCTCAGTAGTGATTTTAGCTACCTTGTTCTTGTTCGGAACACCGGACGCCTTGTCAATGCCGCAAGCCTTCTTGATAAGGACGGCTGCAGGGGGTGTCTTGGTGATGAACGTGAACGAACGGTCGGCATAGACCGTGATGACGACAGGAATGATAAGACCCACGTCATTCTTAGTGCGCTCATTAAATTCCTTAGTGAACGCCATAATGTTTACACCGTGCTGACCCAGCGCGGGACCTACCGGAGGGGCCGGAGTGGCCTTTCCTGCAGGAATTTGAAGCTTAATAAATCCAACAACCTTTTGAGCCATTGTTTACACCTCCATAAAAATGTGGTTCGGCGGTACAGCTTTGCTGCCCTCCCACTTGCGACTTGCGTCGCCGACGGATCTCTCCGCCATGTACTAAACTTAGTCGGCAAGCTCCACGAAATCCAGTTCGAATTCCACGGAAGTCTCTCTGCCGAGCATTGAGAGAAGGACTCTGACAACGTTTTTCTCCGTGTCGATCTCCTCCACGCGACCCGAAAATCCTTCGAGGGGGCCGTTGACGATATTGACGATGTCGCCCACCGCATAGTTGACCTCGATAGTGCGCTTCTCAACTCCGAGGGAGAGGACCTCCTCCTCGGTCAAAGGCACAGGGGTCGACGCGGAACCGACAAAGCCGGTAACTCCGCGGATGTTGCGGATGGCAAACCAAGAATCGTCGGTGACGATCATCTTTACCAATACGTAGCCCGGAAAGATCTTGCGCTCAACTTCGCGCTTTTTGTTGTCCTTGATCTCGGTGACCATTTCGGTCGGAACCTGAACGTCAAAGACCAGATCGTGCATTTTGTGGCTGTCGACGATCTTCAGAATGCTGTCGGCAACCTTGTTTTCGTAGCCGGAATAGGTGTGGATGACATACCAGTTGGCATCCAACTCAGCGTTCGCTCTTGTATCCATTTCAGACATGACACATACTCCGTTCGATCGTTAGGAGCCGAAAATAAGCTCTAACAACTTGCCCAGTCCGAGATCTGCGAGTCCGATAACCAAGCTCATAATGGCACACATGATAAGCACGATGACAGTGTTTCTGACAACGGTGGGAATCTTGGGCCAAGTGACCTTACGCACCTCGCTCTTGTACTCGAGCAACCAGGATTTGAACCTTACCCAAAGAACCTTTTTTGCGCCGTTAGATTCTTTTACGGTAACGTAATCAAAAATCAGAATGGAAGCAATGGTTACCACCACAAAGCCGAGGGCGACGCACAACAATGCAATAAAGGTATTGTTGTACCAGATCTGTCCCTTGAGGATATCAAGGGGGCGATGGTCAACATAGGTTCCGGGCGTGTTGCAGATAAACAACACAGTCATCAGACCCGTGACCGCGCCAAACACCAGCGATGCGGTAGAAGCCTTGTTATCCTGACGGATCAAGGAAACGCAACCGCAGATCGCGGCGATCGCTGCCGTGAAGAAGGTGAAGAAATACCAGGCGGACTGGTTAAGATCAACAGCTTCCTTCAGGGCATTGCCCGCGGAATCCATAGTAAGTTTAGAGCCAAACGCAAGCTGAAAAGCAGATAATTCAAAGGTACCCTGTGCGCTTGATACATGCACGATGCCAAACCACAGCAGAACAATGACCGCTACGCCGAGAATAGCCGCTAATACACGGCTGGCTAATGATACAGCTTTCATTTTATCCTCCTTACTTAGTCTCTTTGTGGAGAGTGTGCTTCCTGCAGAACCTGCAATACTTGTTCATTTCCAAACGATCGGGATCGTTCTTCTTGTTCTTCATGGTATTGTAGTTTCTTTGCTTGCACTCGGTGCAAGCGAGGGTAATTTTAACTCTCATTGACGGCACCTCCCGTTTTACGGAAAATTTTAGCCTCCCTCTAATCAGGCGAGTTTGGGCGCAATTAACAAACCCTCGATAGCAGAGGTAGATACAGTATATCACAAGGCTTGACCGAGGTCAACCCCCAATTTTCAAAAATTTTCCCTCAGCCGCAGGCTGTTTGACC
>JAZTZA010000164.1:0-3078 GCA_045637185.1 Acutalibacteraceae bacterium | reverse complement strand
CAATATAGGCATTGGCCTGCGCAGGATTGACCTTGACCGCAGTGTCGTTTTTCTTCTTTCTTGGAGCCATTGGCCCGTTCCTCCTCTATCAGCTGATATCGGCTTCTTCGATATATTTGTACCCGTTTTCAGAGATGTAATCCTTTCTGCCTGCAAGGTTGTTGCCAAGCAGCAGGTCAAACACCTCGGCGGTACGCTCCGCATCCTGCGGCATTATTTTTATCAGTCGGCGGGACGCAGGGTTCATCGTGGTCAGGTTCATCATCTCGGGCTGGTTTTCGCCAAGTCCCTTTGAACGCTGAAGGGTGTACTTCTGCTCCCCTATCATTTCGAGTATCTGACGCTTCTCCATTTCGTCATAAGCGAAATAGGTCTTTTCTTTAGTAGTAATTTCGAAAAGGGGCGTTTCGGCGATATACACCTTGCCCGCTTCGATCAAGGTGGGCATCAGGCGGTAGATGACGGTCAGGATAAGGGTGCGTATCTGGAATCCGTCCTCGTCGGCATCGGTACATATAATGACCTTGTTCCAGCGCAGGTTGTCCAGATTAAAGGTGGAAACGTCCTTGCTTGCCTTAGTCTTGACCTCGACTCCGCAGCCGAGCACCTTGATAAGATCGGTGATGATCTCGCTCTTGAATATCTTGCTGTACTCAGCCTTAAGGCAGTTGAGTATCTTACCTCTGACGGGGATGACCGCCTGAAATTCAGCATCGCGTGCCAATATGCAGGAGCCCATAGCCGAGTCACCCTCTACGATGAAGACCTCGCGGCGCTCCACGTCGCGACTGCGGCAATCGACAAATTTCTGCACCCTGTTGGCCATATCGTTTTTGTTTTGAAGGGTGTTTTTGATGTTGAGGCGTTCCTTTTCGGAGCGCTCGCGACTGCGCTTGTTGATAAGCACCTGCTCGGCGATCTTGTCAGCCTCAGCCTTATTCTCGATGAACCACACCTCAAGCTGACGCTTGAAGAACTCGGTCATAGCGTCCTGAATAAACTTGTTGGTGATGGATTTCTTGGTCTGGTTTTCGTAGGAGGTCTGAGTCGAGAATGAGGATATGACGATGTTGAGACACTCGTCAACGTCGCTGAAGGTTATCTTTGACTCATTCTTGTTATATTTGCCGCTTTGCTTGATGTAGGCGTCGATCTGATAAACGAAGGCGTTTCTGACCGCCTTATCAGGCGAGCCGCCGTGCTCAAGGAAGCTGGAGTTGTGGTAGTATTCCTTGAAGTGAGTTTTGTTGGAGAAACAGCAGGCGGCCGACATCTTGAGCTTGTAGTCGGGTTGGTCGGCGCGGTCGCGTCCTACCCTTTCGGCCGACCAAAGCTGAATGCCCGTCAGCGCCTGATCCCCCGCTATCTCGGCGATATAGTCGGAGATACCGTTGTCATATTTATACTCGGTGGTCTCAAAGGAATGTCCCACCTGATTGCGAACGACAAAAAGTATGCCGGGGTTTACCACCGACTGACGTTTGATAGTGTCGTGGTAGTACTCAACGGGAATGTCGATCTCGGTAAAGACCTGAATATCGGGCTTCCATTTAATCTTGGTGCCCGTCTGTCTGCCGGTGTAGACCTCTTTATGCAGTCCGCCGACATTTTCACCATGTTCAAAGTGCAGTTTATAAAGGAAGCCGTCGCGGCGTATTTCAACGTCCATATATGCCGCCGCATACTGCGTTGCGCACAGGCCCAAGCCGTTGAGTCCGAGAGAGTACTCGTAGTTCTCGCCCGAATCGTTATTATACTTACCGCCCGCGTACAGTTCGCAAAAGACCAGCTCCCAGTTGTACTGGTTGGTCTTGGGATTAAGGTCGACAGGAATACCCCGTCCAAAGTCCTCGACCTCGACAGAGTTGTCCGAATATCTGGTAACGATTATCTTGTTTCCGAAGCCCTCACGCGCTTCGTCAATGGCGTTGGATACGATCTCAAAAACAGAGTGCTCGCAACCGTCAACACCGTTAGAGCCAAAGATTACGCCCGGGCGTTTTCTTACTCGGTCCGCGCCCACTAATTGAGTTATGCTTTCGTTTCCGTACTCCACTTTTTTCTTAGCCATAATTGACCTCTTTCCTATTACTGCACTTTATAATTTACACCATATGTTGCGGTTCTGTCAAGTAAACATCACATTTTCTTCCGTTTTTTACTGAAAAAACCACTAAATCCTTTGCACTCATCGGAAATACTATAAAGGGAAATGCGCAGGCAACGGAGGACTATATGAAAAAAATAATTTTTGCAGGTTTAATTCTCGCAATTTTGTGCTCCTGCACCGCGCGCGGCAACTTTTTGTCGGCCGATGAAAAGGCTGTCGCAAATCAAAATGCAAGCCTCTCGTCATACAGCAACAGCAAGATGTGCTGGGGGCAAGGCTACAACTGCAACGACCAAAACCAGCCCCTCTCCTGTCTTGACTACAATCAAAAATACGGTCAGCACGGTGCTGTCTTCTTATCAGAAATGGAGAGCATCTGTCTGACCTTTGACGAAGGATACGAGAACGGGTACACTGCCTCTATTCTTGACACACTAAAGCAAAAAAATGTAAAGGCAGTGTTTTTTGTCACCTACGATTATGTAGCGCGCAACCCCGAGCTTGTGCGGCGTATGATCGATGAGGGACACGTTGTCGGCAATCACTCGTGGGGGCATCCGTCGATGCCTGATCTGTCGGCAGAGCAACAAGCAGAGCAGATAACCAAGCTTCACGACTACGTCAAGGAGAATTTCGGTTACACTATGACACTTTTCAGAGCACCGAAGGGTGAATTCTCGGAGCAGTCTCTTGAGGTGACCAAGAGTCTCAGCTACACCTCGGTGTTTTGGAGCTTCGCCTACTACGATTATAACGTCAACGACCAGCCCGCGACACAAAAGGCCTTCGACCGCGTCACAAAGGCGGCGCACAAGGGTGCCATCTACCTGCTTCACGCGGTTTCGAGCACCAACGACGCCATTCTCGGCGATGTCATCGACGAGTTGCAGGATCAGGGGTACACTTTTTCGGTAAAACTATAATAGTGGGCACCATCGGAGCATATCTTATATAACCCGAGTAAAATG
>JAZTZA010000163.1:0-5773 GCA_045637185.1 Acutalibacteraceae bacterium | reverse complement strand
GTTTTGACCTGCTGAATATGGCTGTCAAGCATAAGAGCGAGAGAAAGTCTGTTGTTTGCGCGGCGCATTTTAAAATAGTGGTCCTTACAGAAGCCGAGCTCATTAGTCTTAACGCGCACATCGGGCTCCATCATTGCGGCGCCCATAATATAGTCAACTACCCTTTTTTCAGCGATTGCACGCATTCTGCAAAGCGGACAACCGTCCTTTTCCTCAAATCCTTCGCTTACGGGTATTGTGCAAATATCTTCTCTCATTATAATCACCTCAATTTACTATTTACGATTATAACATAAGTGTGCTATAATAACAAGCGGTGATAATAATGTTATTATACGACAATTCAGTTGAACAGGTCGGGAATGATCTGCGTGTAAGAAATATCGGTCGATTTGACCTTGCCGCTACATTGGATTGCGGACAGGCGTTCCGCTGGGAAACAGACGATAACGGTAAATGGCACGGCATCGCAGCTGATCGTTATCTTTGCGTCTGGCAGGATGATGAAGGGCTTGTTCTTGAGAACACAACATATGAAGATTATTTGAGCTATTGGAAGGGTTATTTCGACTTCGACCGCGATTATGAAGCGATCGACAGAATAATATCCGTTGACCCTACCCTCTCAAAGATCGTTGACTACTCAGCCGGCATACATATTCTTCGTCAGGATCCTTGGGAGGCATTGTGTTCATTTATTATATCGCAAAACAACAATATCCCCCGTATCAAAGGAATTATCAACAGGCTCTGTGAAAATTTTGGAGATAAAATCAACGGCGGATACGCATTCCCTACCGCATATACGATTTCTCAGTTATCAGTTGACGATCTTGCTGTAATTCGTAGCGGCTTTCGTGCAAAATACATCATAGATGCCGCTAAAAAGGTACAGGACGGGACTTTGGACCTTGAGGGGATGCGCAGTATGCCTCTTGAAAACGCCCTCGAAATGATGCAATTGGTGCGCGGTGTCGGGCCAAAGGTGGCAAACTGTGCTCTGCTATTCGGTTGCTCAAGAATAGAGTGCTTCCCCGTTGACGTGTGGATTGGACGTGCTATGAAGGTGCTTTTTGACGGCGACCTGCCCGATGTGGCGAAGCAATACGCAGGAATAGTTCAGCAGTACATATTCCACTACGCAAGAATGACAAAGCTTAATGTCTAAAAGGTGTCGGGATCATTTCCCGACACCTTTTACTTATTTGTATTGACAAATAGCTAAAATGAATTTATAATATGAGAATGATTCTCAAATTGTATTTCAAAAGGAAGAATTAGTATGAAGAACGAGTATCATACACGGCAAAGAGAACTGTTGCTCTCGTTTGTTAAGGAAAATAAACATATTGCCTTTACCGTCAATGAAATTACAAATAAACTGTGCGAATCGGATGATATCGGAAAAAGCACGGTCTACCGCCTTGTGTCTAAGTTGACCGATGATGGAATCCTAAAGCGTTACTATGACGAAAACAAGAAATCGGCAGTCTATCAATATGTCGACCACGAGCATGGCTGCGACAGGCATTTTCATTTGAAGTGTACCGATTGCGGCAAGACTGTACATCTTGAAGATAAGTCTACCGAGGCTGCTCTACGCAGTATTCTTCAGGATAATCAGTTTGCGATGGATGAGGGTAAAACTGTCCTATTCGGCAAGTGTGAGGGATGCAAAAAGGAAGGCGGACGTATATGAAGCGAGTTTTTAGCATAGTTATCTGCCTTTTGCTGCTTGTGTCATTTTGTGCGTGCAACGATACAAGAGATACCACTCAAGAAGGTGACAAGATTAAAGTGGTGTGCACCATTTTTCCACAGTATGATTTTGTGCGACAGGTCGCCGGTGACCTTGTCGACGTAAAGCTGCTGGTTGCACCCGAGACCGATGTTCACGGGTTTGAGCCTTCCCTGTCCGATCATAAAAGCGTTCACGAGTGTGACCTCTTCATTTACTGTTCGGGTGAGTCGGAAAGTTGGGCAACCGATATGCTTGATTCGGTCGGAGGAACTGCTCTTGATATATGCAAGGGCATCGAGTTAATCTTGGAGAGTGAGTCTCACGAGCACGAGAAGGAGCATCACCTTGGTGAGCATATTACCCACGACGAGCACGTATGGACGTCCCCCGTCAATGCAAAAATTATAGTTAAGTCGATAACAGATGAACTATGTAAGCTTGATAGTGATAATTCCGACGTCTACAAAGCCAATTCAGCAAAGTATATTGAGGAGTTGGATAAGCTTGACGGCCGTTTTCGTAGCCTGTTTGATGAAGCCGATGATTTTACCTTTATAGTTGCTGACAGGTTTCCGTTCAGGTATCTGATTGAAGAATACGGAGTCGATTATTACGCCGCTTTTTCGGGTTGCTCTTCGGAGACCGAGCCGACCCTGTCGGTATATAATGAACTGATCAAAACAGTCGAAAATTCTAACGTCAATACCGTATTCTACGTTGAAATGTCCGATCAAAAAACTGCAAATGTCGTCTGTAAAGAAACGGGATGTGGCAAGAAATTGTTTCATTCCTGTCACAACCTTACCAAAGACGAATTCGAATCGGGTTATACCTATCTAAAGCTTATGAATAAAAATGTCGACACTATTGAGGAGGTGCTGAATAAATGAGTCAGATTATATGTAAGGACGTTACTGTTGCATATGACGGACGTACCGTGCTTGATAACATCAATATTGATATTGAAAAGGGCGACTATCTGAGCATTATCGGTGAAAACGGCACCGGTAAATCCTCGTTTGTGAAGGCACTTCTCGGTCTTATTAAATTGAACAAGGGTCAAATAATCTTCGCAGACGGACTTGAAAAGGATCAGATAGGCTATCTGCCTCAGCAGACCGTTGTGCAAAGTGATTTTCCCGCAAGTGTATATGAGATCGTTCTCTCGGGTTGTATCAACCGCAAAGGGTCCAACCCCTTCTATACTAAAGAAGATCGCAAACGCGCAGACGATGCGTTGAAAAAGATCAACGCGTTTTCATTAAAAAAAGAGTGCTTCCGCGAATTGTCGGGCGGACAGCAACAGCGTGTTTTGATAGCAAGGGCGTTGTGTGCGACAGGTCAGGTATTATTACTTGATGAGCCTACCGCCGCCCTTGACCCTGTTGTAAGCAATGAGTTGTACCGTGCTATAGCGCATATTAATAAGGATCATAAAGTGACTGTCATCCTTATAACCCACGACTTAACCGCGGCTATTAAAAATTCAAACAAGATATTGAAACTTGAAGCAAACAAGTATGAGTTTATGACGACCGCTGAATATATTGAAGGTATGAAGGGGTAAATTATGACAGGATTTTTCAACACTCTAATTGAATATTTCCGCGACCCCTTTGTTTCGGGCGTGATCATTAAAGCACTTGTTGTCGGTATTCCCGTCGCTTTGTGCGCTTCCCTGCTCGGAGTTACATTGGTGCTGAAACGGCTTTCTATGATCGGCGACGGGCTTTCTCACGTAGGATTCGGAGCATTGGCGATTGCTGCCGCTCTTAACTTCGGTACCTCTGCCAACAGCACTGCCACCCTCTTGGTCTCCCTTCCAATCGTTATTATTGCTGCCTTTTTACTGCTCAGGATGTCTCAAAGCAGCAAGATCAACGGCGATGCGGCTATCGCCCTTGTTTCTACAGGAGCAATTGCGGTGGGATATCTACTGTTTAATATTACCGGTAGCGGTGAGCCCGCTGATATATGCAGCAGTTTATTCGGAAAGAGTACTATAATAAACATCGACGACATAATCGTACCCATCTCGTTGGCACTTTCTATCGTTGTGCTGACCCTGTACATCTTATCCTTTAACAGAATTTTCAGCATAACCTTTGACGAGAATTTTGCATCAGCGACAGGTGTTAAGACTAAACGGTATAACCTTTTGATCGCTCTGCTTACCGCTGTTACTATCGTGCTCGGAATGCAGCTTGTCGGCGCGATTATGATATCGGGCTTGATCGTGTTCCCGACTATAACCGCTATGCGCGTTTGCAAGAGTTTTAAGTCAGTAGTTGTTACGGCGGGAATAATTTCGGTAGTTTGCTTTATTATCGGGTTCTTTGCCGCAGCAGTATACGACTTCCCCACCGGTCCGAGTGTTATTACTGTGAATATAATCGTATATGGTGCCTTTACGATTGCGTCAATGCTCCTGCGCAAAAAATAAGACAGGCGCATT
Source organism: Acutalibacteraceae bacterium (assembly GCA_045637185.1). GTDB lineage: Bacteria > Bacillota > Clostridia > Oscillospirales > Acutalibacteraceae > RGIG2206. The sequence continues at coordinate 1,577 of JAZTZA010000163.1, read as the reverse complement.
GAATCCTACGCCTGTCAATTAAATACAGAAGAATATTTATCCTCGCTTCTCATAGAGAGGTAATCGTCGTTGCTGACGATAATGTGGTCCAAAAGCTTGACGTCGACTATTCTCAGCGCGTCAACCAACCTGCGTGTAGCACCCATATCCTGCACCGATGCGGACAGGTTGCCGCTCGGGTGATTGTGGGTAATGATGGCACAGGCGGCCTTCGAGCGAAGGACGAAGTCAATCGCCTTTCGAGTGCTGACCTCGGTCATATTGAGACTGCCGGTAGAAATATCCTCGTGTGCAATATACTTGCAGTCTCCGTCAAGTGCGAAAACGGTGAACACCTCTTCGGTGCGATATCGGCAGTGTGCCCTGACAAATTTAACAATATCGTCGGGATTGCTGAGCCTGACCTGCAACTGATGCTTCTTCTCGTCGTAATATTTGGTGACAGCTTGAAATAGTTTAAGCATAACCGCTGTGTTCTCACCGATTCCGTCGACCTCGCGCAAGCTTTCGAAATCCGCTTCAAGCACTCGCTCAAACGAGCCGAACTTTTCGATCAAGCGGTGGGCTATATCGTTAGTATCCTTGTAGGGAATTCCGTAAAAGAGCATCAATTCAAGAACGTTGTGCTCCTCAAATCCGCTAAGTCCGTCCTTCAGGAATCGGCCTTTTAGTCGTGCGCGATGTCCTTCGTGCAGATTCTTGTTACTCAAGCAATCACCTCCTTGTTCCTATGATGAATTCATAATACTACAAATCTTCGAAAAATGAAAGTACATTTGGTGATAAAATGAAAGAAATTATAATTCAGGCAAACGATGCAAACCAAAGACTAGATAAATTCTTAGCAAAGGCGTTCGATTCAATGCCTAAATCCTTGATGTATAAATATATCAGGACTAAACGTATCAAGGTCAACGGTAAACGTGCCGATATTTCCACCCGATTGAGTGAGGGCGACTGCTTATCCCTTTATATCAATGACGAACTGCTGACTCCTTCTAAGCCTAGGTATGACTTTTTGTCCTCACCGACTAAGTTGGATATTGTCTATGAGGATGACAACGTTATGCTTGTAAATAAGCCCGAGGGGCTCGTTGTTCATCCTGATAACACCGAGTACCGCGACACCCTTGTAATGCGGATTCAGCACTATTTGTATGAAAAAAAGGAATATTTGCCCGACGATGAGCATTCCTTTAAGCCGGCGCTTGTAAACCGCATTGACAGAAACACGGGCGGAATTGTAATTGCAGCAAAAACCGCAGAAGCCTTGCGAATTCTTAACGAAAAGCTCAAAAACAGGGAGATCGATAAATATTACCTATGCGTTGTTCACGGTTGCCCAAGAAAGAAAAGTGACATTCTTACAGGATATTTATCTAAGGATGAAGATAAAAATATAGTAAAGGTCTATGACCGACCCATTGAAAACGGCAGGACGATCAGGACTCAGTACACAGTTGTTGCAACAAAGAAGCAGCATTCTCTGCTTAAGGTACATCTGCTGACAGGTCGCACTCATCAAATTAGAGCACATATGGCTTCTATCGGTTGTTCCCTGCTCGGTGACGGCAAAT
>JAZTZA010000162.1:0-4332 GCA_045637185.1 Acutalibacteraceae bacterium | reverse complement strand
CAAGTGCTTTTTTCTGGTGGAGACGAAGAGGATCGAACTCTCGACCTTACGGATGCGAACCGTACGCTCTCCCAGCTGAGCTACGCCCCCATATATCTTGCCGCCCTCTCGAACGCCAAGGAACATTATACATCAAGCCTTATAAAAGTGCAAGTGCTTTTTCTAAAAGCGGCCGAACAGCTTGATATAGCCGTCGTACATATCTTCAAAAAGGTCGTAGTTTTCATACATCATATCTTCCATAGCCATAAAGACAGACACAACCACTATCGCGCCAAACATAAGTCCGAGGCCCAGCGAAATAGCGCTGATGATAACGCCCGCAAGAGAGATCCCCTCGTTATTGCCGTGCTTACGGGACATAATACCGAGTATCAAGCCGATCACACCCAAGACAACGGCCGTCACGCCGTAACAGCAACAGGTCACAAGTCCGATTATTCCAAGTATGAGAGAGGCTACCGCATAGCCGTGGTCGGCGGTGTTCTTTGCAATCATAACCGACGGGTCGACGTATACGGGTGCTGACGGGACCCCACCCACGTTGGTGTTGGAGGCGGTAAGTACGGCAGGCTGCTCGGTCGGCTCTGCAACAGGCTGCTCGACCTGCTCGACGGGTTGCTCGACGGTCTCGGTCACAGGCTCCGCAGTTTCCTCCGTCTGCTCGGCAACGGGTGCGTTCCACATTTCCTCAATGGGCGCCTCGACCGACTCGGCAGGTTCGACCTGCTGCTCGGGCTCCTGCTCAACGGGGTTAAGGTTCTTATTCTCTTCCACAGTCAACACTCCAATCAAATTGTGTATACCTTTTATATCACAAGTTGGCCTCGCCGTCAATCGAAAAAAGGCTATTTTGCCGACCGACAGACCGCCTTAAGCACACACTCGGCGCATTGAGGACGGCGCGCAACGCAGACCTTTCGGCCGTGAAGCACCACCCTGTGACAAAAGTCGTTGGACTCGTCGGGAGGGAGCAGCTTTTTGAGTTGTAATTCAACCTTGTGGGCATCCTTGCCCTCGGCCAGTCCGAGCAGGTTGGAAATGCGTATAACGTGGGTGTCGGCAACGACGGCAGGCTTGCCGTAAATGTCACCGCAGATAAGGTTAGCGGTCTTTCTGCCCACTCCCTGAAGGGAGGTCAGGTCCTCGATATTATCGGGTACTTTTCCGCCGAAGTTGTCCCGTAACTGACGGCACATCTCGACGATATCCTTTGCCTTGGTCTTGAAAAGACCGCAGGAGCGTATGTATTCCTCCACCTGAGCAACATCGGCTTCGGCGAAGTCGTCGACACTTTTGAACCGCTCAAACAGAGCGGGCGTTACCATATTCACTCTGGCATCCGTGCACTGTGCCGAAAGCCTTGTTGCGATCAGCAGCTCGTGCGGCTTGGACGCGACAAGCTGACATTCCGCGACGGGATATTCCTCTTTGAGAAGCTCGATACAACGCGCGGCGCGTTCCTTTTTGGTCATATGACCACCTCCCGATCAGGTTGCTTTGCAGCTTTATTTTACCACAACCCTCGGCCTAAGTAAACAGTTTTATACTGCCAGCGCCTGCGTTACAAACATCGCACCGAAGAAGCCGATCGCCATCAGCGCGACCCCTATCAGCATAATAAAAACAGTTCGCCAAAACACCCGCCAGCCGCTGTATGATCTTCTGTTGGTTCTGCTCATACCATCACCTCTTTAGTGAGTATGCGCCGAAACCTGCTTTTTTATGCCAAAACGCCACCCAGCGCATCGCTGAATGGCGTTTTTTATCTTACAGAGCGGTCTTGATGGCGGCAAGAAGCTCGTCGTATTCCTCAAAGGCAGGGATGTCGGGATAGTCGGCCTTTATCTTGTCGGTGCTCTTGAAAAGGAAGCCGGCCTTACTTGCCTGAATCATACCGAGGTCGTTGAAGCTGTCACCGCTTGCGATGGTGTCGTAGCCGATGGACTGCAGGGCCTTGACGGTGGTCAGCTTGGACTTTTCGACTCGCATACGGTAGCCGGTAATCTCGCCGTTGTCGGCAACCGCGAGGGTGTTGCAGAAGATGGTCGGCCAGCCCAGCTTCTCCATCAGCGGTGTGGCAAACTGCTCGAAGGTGTCGCTGAGAATGATGACCTGAGTGATGGAGCGAAGCTCGTCGAGGAACTCCTTTGCGCCATCCATAATATCGATCTTGGCGATGGTCTGCTGAATCTCCTTCAGGCCGAGTCCGTGCTCCTTGAGGATGCCGATGCGATAGTTCATCAGCTTGTCGTAATCGGGCTCGTCACGGGTGGTCAGCCTCAGCTCAGGGATACCCGTAGCCTCGGCAAAGGCTATCCATATCTCAGGCACAAGTACGCCTTCCATATCCAAGCAAACAATGTTCATAATTTTATTCCCCTATTCCTTTTGAATTTTTATATTGTCTATCGCGGGACCTGCCCCGTCTGCATAATATGAAGAGAAACGGTAACTTCTGACATCCAGCCTTTCCCCGCTTGATTTACCTTGATGCAGGCTGTATCCTTAAGCAAGGAGGGTGTGTAAACCGCATGCGAATTTATTTTGAATCACCCGAAAGGCTCAAGATCGAGCTGGACGGAACAGATATGAAGGATCTTAACGTTACATACGACGAGCTGGATTACAATTCCGACAAGACCCGTCAGGTGATGGACGAACTGCTGACCCGAATCGGCGCCGAGCACGACTTTGACACGGGCTCAGGGCGGTTGCTCATCGAGGTCTTCCCGTCGGACAACGGCGGATGCATAATTTATTTTACATCGGTGCGACGCGGCGCCGCGGTTGCTCGGCATAGGAGCAGGCGGAGTGCGCCGTCGGTGTGGGAATTGAACTCGGCCGATGACCTGCTGCGCGCCGCAGCGGGATTAAAGGGTGCAGGCGTGCTCAAGCCCATAGGTCTCTACCGTATCGACGGCCGATACAGGCTGTCGGTCCCCTTTGAGTCCAAGAGAGAAGAACTTCTGCTCAGCGAATTTGCCACCCGTATAAACGGGTCGGGCGCCCTGCTCTACACCGCCGAACACGGACGTCTGCTGTCGGCAGACCTGCTGGGCGACCTTGCATAAATCCTATATTTACTCGGCAACCTCGCGCATCTGCGCTACCGCCTTGGGCATATCCTCGGCGTTGAAGATGGCACTTCCTGCGACGAGAATGTTGGCTCCCGCCTTTGCGGCGATGGGGGCGGTGGTCATATTGATGCCGCCGTCGACCTGAATGTCGACCTTCAGTCCGCGACGGTCACATTCGGCGCGGATGGCGGCGATCTTGTCGGTGGCCGACGGAATGTAGGACTGACCGCCGAAGCCGGGCTCGACCGACATAACAAGCACCATTCCAACCTCGTCAAGCAGGTCGAATATAGCCTCCGCAGGCGTTGCAGGCTTGATGGTTACAGAGGGAATGGCTCCTGCCTCGCGTATCTGACGCAGGGTAGCGCGCACGTCGCAGTCGCTTTCGTAGTGAATAGAGATGCGCTCGGCGTACTTTGCGAATTTTTCAACGTATAGCTGAGGCTTTACTATCATAAGGTGGACGTCCAAGGGAAGCTTGGTTGCCTTGAAGATAGACTCGCATACGGGCAGTCCGATGGATATATTGGGCACGAAGATGCCGTCCATTACGTCGATGTGCAGCATTTCGACCTGCGCCTGTTCGAGTTTCTTTATCGCCTCGCCCAGTTGGGTGAAATCGGCGGTGAGTATAGAGGGTGAAATCTGTACCATAGTAAAACCTCCGAAGCGGCAGTAATGCCGTTTTTTATTTTACGGGAATATTATACTATCCAAATCGGCAAAAGGCAAGCGGTTGGGTCAACCTTCGGCCGATTCAGTTGAAAAATCTCTTTTTGAAGCCCAATCGGTCAAGTCCCCGTCCGACCAACAGGAAAATAATAGCACTTGCCGTCGCCTGACCGAGATTTTCGGGGATGGTGGCAAGGGCGGAAAGCCAGACGGTCGCATCAAGGGCGGTCTCAAGCGGAGCGGGTGACGAAAGGGCCACCAGCACGGCGTTGGTTATGTAATATCCGACGACGGTTATTACTCCGCCGACGGCAAGAGGCCACGCGTTGCGTCTGGAAACGATGCGCTCCCCCTTATGCGAAAAGGAAAGGGTGAGCAGCGCCTTTATAATGAAGGTCGGGATGCAGTAGGACACGTATCCTGCGAGCAGGTCGCTCAGCGCTCCGCCGAGACCTGCGGCCAAGGCGGCGTAGGGAGTGGGAAGCAGGGCGGCGGCAAGGTATACCGCGGCATCTCCGAGGTGGACGTAGCCCGTTGGTGTAGATATCTTTACAGCATAGGTCAGAACAAGCACAAGCGA
>JAZTZA010000161.1:0-4099 GCA_045637185.1 Acutalibacteraceae bacterium | reverse complement strand
CTTCGGCAAAGAGGACGGTGTCCCTCTCGAAAAACTCAATGGCCGTCAAGGATGCGCGGCTCTTAATAATGGCAGGCACCGTCTGAATGTCGGCCGCCATCGATTCAAAGGGCACCAGCAGGCTGATGGACACCTTCGGCAAGGGAATAAGCTTGAGTACCGCCTCGGTTATAACGCCGAGGGTGCCTTCGGAACCGATAATAAGGTTGAGCAGGCTGTATCCGGTGCTGTTTTTGACCACCTTGCCGCCGAGAGTGACCACCTCGCCGTTTGGCAAAACGACCGTCAGTCCGCGAACAAAATCACGGGTGACGCCGTATTTCACCGCCCTCATTCCGCCTGCGTTGGTGCTGATGTTACCGGCAATAGTGGCGGATTTTTCACCCGGATCGGGCGGATAGAGGAAGTCGTGTGACTGAACAAACTCGGCAAGCTCCATCAGCAGCACGCCCGGTTGGACGGTCACCGTAAGGTTCTCCTCGTCGAGCTCGAGAATCTTGTTCATACCGAGGGTCTCGATCATTATTCCGCCGTGAAGGGCGACCGACGATCCGACCAGACCCGTTCCGCTTCCGCGGACGACGACGGGAATTTTGTTCTCGTCGGCATATTTCATAATTGCGGCGACCTCTTCGGTCGACATTACCTTGACAAGCGCCTCGGGCATACGGCGAATACTTCCAAGCTCGTCGTGGCTGTAATCCTCGCTTATCTGACCTTGGTCAAACACCCTGTCGGGCGCGGTTATCTTTCTAAGCTGTTCGATATCGGCAGGAGTTATATTCTTATACATCGCGGCTCTCCTTTGCGTATGTAATCAGTTGCGGTACCACTTCGTAGAGGTCGCCCACAAATCCGTAATGCGCCACATCGAAGATGGAGGCGTTGGGGTCATTGTTGACCGCGACGATAACATCGGATTTGTTCATACCCGATGCAAACTGAATCGCGCCCGAGATACCGAGGGTGATTATCAAACTCGGCTTGACCGTTCTGCCCGAAAGGCCGATCTGCTGCTTGGCATCAAGCCAGCCTGCTTCCACCAAGGGACGCGTACAGGCAAGCTGTGCGCCGAGCAGTTCGGCTAGTTCCTTTGCGAGCTTGAGGTCATCCTTGGAGCGAAGCCCTCTGCCCACCGCAACGATGACATCGGCATCGGAAATATCGGTCTCCTCCGGCTTTTTGACTACCTCAAGCACCTCTGTGTTACCGCAGAGCGCATCTGCCGGCAGGGTCATACGCACCACCTCGCCCGTAGGCTCGCAGGGCGCAGGAGCCGAGAAGACCTTGTATCTCACGGTACAAAACTGCGGACGGGTATTAGGCGAAACGATCTGCGCCATAATGTTGCCGCCAAAGGCGGGTCTTATCTGGACAAGATCGGTGTTCTCCTTCATCTCCAGAATGGTACAGTCGGCGGTGAGTCCCGCGTGGACGCGCGCCGCAACCTTGGGCGCAAGGGAGCGGCCGAGCACAGTTGCACCGACGAGGATGGAGGAGGGCTTAACCTTTTCGATGAAGTCGGAGAAAGCGTTGGCATAGGGTGTGATGACGAAGTCCTTCAGCTCGGGCTCATCATACACATACACCTTATCTGCGCCGTAACGGAGCAGTTCCTGCGCCGCGTTATCGAGGTCCTTACCTATAAGCAGGGCGTATACGGGGTGGTCGATGACGGCGGCAAGCTCCTTGGCCCTGCCGAGAAGTTCGAAGGAGACGGGATGTATCTTTCCCTCCTGCTGTTGAGCGAAAACGGTTACACCTCTCCACTCCGATTTGTCGCAGGCGGCAAAGGTGTCATCGTGCCAGGTGACAGCGCCCTCGGGGCCCTTTTTAGCGCAGAGCTTGCACATCTTACAGCCCGAGGTTATCTCCAGCTTTTGATTCTCGTAACGGATGGCACCGAAGGGACAGAGCACACAAAGCTTTGCGGCTATCTCTCTATCAATTTTTTCGTGATGAATAACAAGTCCCATGTTTCCCACCTCAAATAAACTTCTTCGCCTTGAGCAAGGCGGCCAGTTCTTTTCCAAGTTCATCGCCTGTGCCTTGGAAAAGCTGCTTGTCGGTGTTCTTCTCGGGTGGGAAGATGCGCTCGACCTGTGTGGGAGAGCCCTTCAGGCCGCACATATTCTCATCGATATCGATGAGGTCGGAGGCTGAATATACCGTAACAACCTCGTCTCTATGGCATTCCATCTTCCTCTTAAAAGAGGGCAGACGCGGAGTGTATGCGTCCTTTTCGATGGTGAGCAGGCAGGGTAATTTCATCCTCTGGGTCTGGAAACTGTCGTCGAGGTTAAAGGTAACGGTGACCGACTCCTCGTCCACCGCATCGATGGAAAGGACACTGGTGACGTGCTCGATGCCGAGCATTTCGGCCATTTCGGGTCCAACCTGAGCGGTGTCGCCGTCGGTGGTCTGCTTGCCGCAGATGACGAGGTCGAAGTCACCCATTTTCTCCACACCGCTTTTTATGACGTAGCTGGTCGCGTGCACGTCGGCTCCCGCAAATTTGCGGTCACTGAGCAGGACCGAACTGTCGGCCCCCATATAGATGGTTTCGAGCAGGGACGGGATAGCCTGATTGGGTCCCATTGACAAGGTGCGAACACTTCCGCCCACCTTGTCGCGAAGGGCAAAAGCCGCTTCAAGCGCAAAAAGATCGTAGGGGTTGAGCTTGCTGTCAACGCCGTCTCGCTTAAGCACGCCGGTGACGGGGTCAACCTCGACCTGAGTCGTGCCGGGCACCTGCTTGACACACACGATGATATTCAACTACATCACTCCTAAAGACAGTTTTTTCCACATATCCTAATATCTGTTTATGATAAAGTATTATAACATATTATATTGTTCATTTTCAACAATTGATGTTTTTTTAACAAACTATTTTTATACAAAATGACAACAAAAGAACCCCTGCCTTGAGCAGATTACTACTCGAAGCAGGGGCACTTTATAAAAACAATAAGTATTGCGCTCATTCTCAAGCGCCGAAAATTCAGTCTTCCTTTTTAATACCGAACATCAGTCTTAAAATACCCGACAAAAACTTTGGACTGCGCACTACGACCACTTTCATTTACGCCGCTCCTATCAATGACGAATTCTGATGCAACAAAGCATAAACAGACAGCAGGTCAGAATTATGACAAGGCATGTCGGCGGCAAAATATAAGTCAGCAACAGGCCGAGCCCAAATGCCGTTAAAACCGCTATCGGCGAAACACATTTTCCGCGTCTCACGCCATCACCGTCCCATCTGCATCAGTATGGTACAGTATACGCGGCGAGGTGAAAAAGTGTTAATCGCGGGATAAAAAGACGGCCACTACGCCCTTTTCCACCTTGAGCGTTGCTTCATTGTCCAGTATAACGTTACTGACTCCAAGGGGTTGATCGGTGGGCAGAAGTTTAGTTTCCAAGGGGTATTTGACTCCGCTTACCGAAATTACAGGCTGACTGCAAAACGGAAGCAGGGATAAAAATTCTCCCTCTGCCTTGGGGATAGAGTATGTCCCCTCTCCTGCCAGAAAAACCTCGTTATTCTCGTCAATAAGGCGAGCCTTGACGCCCCTTTGACGCAAAAATTCAAGCACCGACAGGTTGCCGATGGTGTGGTCGAGCCGAGTACCCGTTCCCGCGAGGATCATAACCGCGTCGGCTCCCCTTTCAACCGCGATACGCGCGGCACTCATCGTGTCGGTGTCGTCCTTTTCTGTGGGTAGAGTGACCCACTCGGTTGCGGCATCCTCAGGCGGAGACGATGAGTCAAAGTCACCGACGCAGATATCGGCGTGGAGCCCCAATCTCAAGGCGTTCATAACGCCCGAATCGGCGCAGATAAGCACATCGCCGCTCAGGGCGAGCTCCTTTACAAAGCCGTCATCCCTTACCTGACCGCCAGAAATTATGATAGCTTTCATTTGCGCCTCTCCCAACTCGGCAGGGATGCTGCCTGACGGTACTGCTCGCAATAGCTTTCGTGCCGCGAGGGTGCGATCTTGCCCTGACGGACCGCCTCAAGCACAGCACAGCCCTTCTCCGTTGTATGCGAACAGGAGGTAAATCTGCACTCGCCGAGATGCTCGCGGAA
>JAZTZA010000160.1:0-6768 GCA_045637185.1 Acutalibacteraceae bacterium | reverse complement strand
GACGGCGTGGTGGAGAACCCCACCGTTCTGGCAGACGGTCCTGCCACCGATCAGGGCGAGATTGCTCTGGGTCGCAACATCCTGGTCGGCTTTATGACCTGGGAAGGCTACAACTACGAGGACGCCGTCCTTATCAACGAGAAGATCGTTCGCGAGGACGTTTACACCTCTATCCACATTGAAAAGTTCGAGATCGAAGCCCGCGACACCAAGCTTGGGCCGGAGGACATCACCCGTGATATCCCCAACGTCGGCGAGGACGCTTTGAAGGATCTCGATGAAAACGGTATCATCCGTGTCGGTGCCGAGGTTCGTGCCGGCGACATCCTTGTCGGTAAGGTCACCCCGAAGGGCGAGACCGAACTGACCGCTGAGGAGCGCCTGCTGCGCGCTATCTTTGGTGAGAAGGCACGCGAGGTTCGCGATACCTCTTTGCGCCTGCCCCACGGTGAGTACGGCACCATCGTCAACGTTGATGTCTTCACCCGTGAAAATTCGAGCGAGCTTGCCCCCGGTGTCAACACCGTTGTTCGCTGCTACATCGCCCAGAAGCGCAAGATCTCTGTCGGCGATAAGATGGCGGGACGCCACGGAAACAAGGGCGTTGTTTCCCGCATTCTGCCGCAGGAGGATATGCCCTTCCTGCCCGACGGACGTCCGCTTGACATCGTTCTTAACCCGTTGGGCGTTCCTTCCCGAATGAACATCGGACAGGTTCTTGAGGTTCATCTCGGTATGGCCGCCAAGGCTCTCGGATGGAAGGTCTGCACCCCCGTATTTGACGGCGCTCACGAAAGCGATATCCGCGAGATGTTCAAGCAGGCGGGTATGCGTGAGGACGGCAAGACCATCCTTTACGACGGACGCACGGGTGAACAGTTCCATAACCCCGTTACCGTCGGTTATATGTACTATCTCAAGCTGCATCACCTTGTTGATGATAAGATCCACGCTCGTTCTACCGGTCCCTACTCACTGGTAACCCAGCAGCCCTTGGGCGGTAAGGCCCAGTTCGGCGGCCAGCGTTTCGGTGAGATGGAGGTTTGGGCGCTCGAAGCCTACGGCGCCGCCTACACCCTTCAGGAGATCCTGACCGTCAAGTCGGACGACGTTGTTGGCCGTGTCAAGACCTACGAGTCCATCGTCAAGGGTCAGAACATTCCCAAGCCGGGTGTTCCCGAATCCTTCAAGGTCTTGATCAAGGAGCTTCAGTCGCTCGGTCTTGATGTCCGTGTCCTCGATAAGTACAACGAGGAGATCGACCTCAAGCAGACCTTCGACGATGACGAGAATCTCGGCTTCAGTATGGTTGAAAACGAGAATCTCTTCCAGGAGCAGACCAATGTCAACGACGGACTTGAGGGCTATTCCCTTGAGGACGAGAACGGCGATGCTATCGTCGATGAAACCGATGATTACGATACCGACGATGTCGCATACGATGACGACGAAGAAAACGCATAAGGAGGCTGACGGATATGGAATTTAACGAATTTGAATCAATCAAGATCGGCCTTGCTTCTCCCGAACAGGTCCGCAAGTGGTCCTACGGCGAGGTTACTAAGCCTGAGACCATCAACTACCGTACACTGAAGCCTGAGCGTGACGGTCTGTTCTGCGAGCGCATTTTCGGACCCCAGAAGGACTGGGAATGCCACTGCGGAAAGTATAAGCGTATACGCTATAAGGGCAAGATATGCGAGCGTTGCGGAGTCGAGGTAACTCGCTCCAAGGTTCGCCGCGAGCGTATGGGCTCCATCGAGCTTGCCGCTCCTGTTTCGCACATCTGGTATTACAAGACCAATCCCTCCCGTATGGGACTTATCCTCGGAGTCACCCCTCGCGTGCTCGAGCAGGTGCTCTACTTCTCCTCCTATATCGTTATCGATCCGGGCGAGACCCCGCTCGAGAAGCTGCAGCTTCTTAACGAGAAGCAGTACCGCGATATGCGCGAGAAGTATGAGGACGATTTCGAGGCAGGAATGGGCGCTGAGTCCATTCAGAAGTTGCTTCGCAGCATCGACCTCGACCAGCTCAGCGAGGAGCTGAAGGCTGAGATAGTCGACGCCAGCGCACAGAAGAAGGCTCGCCTTATCAAGCGTCTGGAGGTCGTCGAGGCCTTCCGTCAGTCAGGCAACCGTCCCGAGTGGATGATTATGGACGTTATTCCGGTCATTCCGCCCGATCTTCGCCCGATGGTGCAGTTGGACGGCGGCCGCTTTGCGACCAGCGACCTGAACGACCTTTACCGCCGTGTTATCAACCGTAACAACCGTCTTAAGAGACTGCTTGAGCTCAACGCTCCCGATATCATCGTCCGCAACGAGAAGCGTATGCTTCAGGAGGCGGTCGACGCCCTTATCGACAACGGCCGCCGCGGCCGCTCGGTCACCGGACCCAACAACCGCGCGCTCAAGTCGCTGTCCGATATGCTCAAGGGTAAGCAGGGACGCTTCCGTCAGAACCTGCTCGGTAAGCGTGTCGACTATTCGGGACGTTCGGTTATCGTTGTCGGCCCCGAGCTGAAGATGTATCAGTGCGGTGTGCCGAAGGAAATGGCCATCGAGCTCTTCAAGCCCTTTGTTATGAAGCGCCTCGTTGAGACAGGCGTTGCTCAGAATATCAAGACCGCGCGCAAGATGGTTGAGCGTCTGCGCGAGGAGGTCTGGGACGCACTCGGAACGGTCATCAAGGAGCACCCCGTGCTTCTCAACCGCGCTCCGACCCTTCACCGCTTGGGTATTCAGGCTTTCGAGCCGGTACTCGTAGAGGGACGCGCCCTTAAGCTTCATCCGCTGGTATGTACCGCTTACAACGCCGACTTCGACGGCGACCAGATGGCTATCCACGTACCCCTTTCGGCTGAGGCACAGGCTGAGGCGCGCTTCCTTATGCTTCCCGCTAACAACCTGCTCAAGCCCTCCGACGGAAAGCCTGTCTGCGTACCTACGCAGGATATGATCCTCGGCTCCTACTACCTGTCTCTGTGCAAGTTCGACGAGCCCGGTATCGGCAAGGTCTTCCGCAATAAAGAGGAGGCCATTATGGCCTTTAACGAGGGTGTCGTCGGACTCCATTCACCCATTCGCGTGCGTATGACCGGCGAGGTCAACGGCGAGACGGTCAACCGCCTTGTCGATGCTACCGTCGGCGCGCTTATCTTCAATGAGTCCATTCCGCAGGACCTTGGATTTGTTGACCGCTCGGTCGAGGGCCACGAGCTTGACCTTGAGATCTGCTTCACCCGTAAGGATCCCTCCAAGCCGGAGATCACCTCTGAGGCCGATATCAATCAGAGAAAGGTCGACAAGAAGCTCCTCGGTAAGATCATTGACCGCTGCATCAAGATCCACGGAACCTCTCTTTCCGCTATCGTGCTTGACAAGATCAAGTCCACCGGCTACAAGTACTCCACTCGCGGTGCCATCACCGTTGCCGTTTGCGACGCTGTTATCCCGCCCAAGAAGTACGACTATGTTGCCGAGAGCGACAAGCTGGTTGAGAAGATCCAGACCAAGTATCGCAGAGGCTTCCTGACCGCAGACGAACGTTACAACGAGGTCATCAAGCTGTGGAACGAAACCGCCGAAAAGGTTGCTAACGCACTGAAGGAAAACCTTGACGATTACAACCCGATCTATATGATGGCCGACTCCGGAGCCCGTGGTTCTATGAACCAGATCCGTCAGCTCGCAGGTATGCGCGGACTTATCGCCAACACCTCGGGACGCGCCATCGAGATCCCGATTCGTTCCAACTACCGCGAAGGTCTGAACGTTTTGGAATACTTCATTTCTTCCCGTGGTGCCCGAAAGGGATTGGCCGATACCGCGTTGCGTACCGCTGACTCGGGTTACCTGACCCGCCGTCTCGTTGACGTATCGCAGGAGGTCATCATCCGCGACGACGACTGCCGTTCCGATTCGGGACTTTACGTCACCGACATCTACGATAAGAGCCTTGACCTGTTCAAGCAGCGTGATGCCGACATTATTGCCGAGCTGACCGCCCTGAACGGTAAGGAGCCTACCGTCGAGGAGCGTGTCGCCGCCCTCAAGGAGAAGTACACCGATAAGCCCATCGAGGCACTTGATGAGCGCCTTGTCGGACGCTTCCTCATCAACGACTGTGTTGACAATGCTACCGGCGAGGTGGTCGTGTCTGCCAACGATATCATCACCGATGATATGGCTGCCAAGATCATCCGCACCGAGATGCATAATCAGAATACACCCTACCCGTCGATCGGCATCCGCTCCATCCTTGGATGTAAGTCGCGCCACGGCGTCTGCCGTAAGTGCTACGGCTCCAACCTTGCGAACGGACTCCCCGTTACCGTTGGTGAAGCGGTCGGTATCATCGCCGCTCAGTCCATCGGTGAGCCGGGTACCCAGCTTACCATGCGTAACTTCCACACCGGCGGTGTTGCCGACGCGGACGATATTACTCAGGGTCTGCCGCGTGTTGAGGAGCTCTTCGAGGCCCGCAAGCCTAAGCGTGCCGCCATCCTCAGCGAGATCGCAGGTAAGGTCAGCTTCCAGGATGTCAAGCGCAACCACGAGATCGTCGTTACAAGCGATGACCTCGATAACCCCGATACACGCAGCTACACCGTGCCCTTCGGCTACCGTGTCCGCGTGAACGAGGGCGACTACGTCGAGAAGGGTGAAAACCTGACCGAAGGTGCGCTCAATCCCCACGACCTGCTTGCCATTATGGGACCCGACGCTGTTCAGGACTACATCATCAAGGAAGTCCAGAGCACCTATCGCAGTCAGGGTGTTGAGATCAACGATAAGCACATCGAGGTAATCGTACACCAGATGATGCGTCAGTATCGCATCACCGACGCGGGTGACACCGATCTCATCGTCGGCACCAACGTCGAGCGCGGTTCCTTCTATGAGGCTAACTACCAGATCGATTGCCGCAAGGAAGCGGGCGAAGAGGGTCTGCGTTACGCAGAGTTCGAGCCCACCCTCCTCGGTATCACCAAGGCTTCTCTTGCCACCGACTCCTTCCTGTCCGCCGCCTCCTTCCAGGAGACCACGCGCGTGCTCACCGATGCCGCCGTCAAGGGCAAGATCGACCGTCTGGTCGGCCTTAAGGAGAACGTCATCATCGGTAAGCTCATTCCTGCCGGAACCGGTATGAAGTGCTTCCAGAAGAGTGACGAGCCTGTGGCTGCCGTAGAGGTCGAGGCTGTTGAAGAGGTCGAGCTGGCTGAAGAGGCTGTTGCGACCGCAGAATAATCAAAGTTTGGAAAAAGCCGAACCGTCCTTGACGGCTCGGCTTTTTTGCGCCTTGCATACGCAACTTTGGGTTGAAAAATGTCGCTTTGAGGCAGGGAATGAGCCGAAAACCCGACAACCTGCTAAAAAGGCGGCAAATTCGGCTGAATTATTGCGAAAATCAGGAAAAAAGGCTTGACAAAACGGGTGTTTTGGTGATATTATCTATTATTGCGTGGGGGTGTACTATGCCCAAATGCGTCCGGATGCGATTTTCCATCCGAGAAAATTCGAGAGGAGGAAAAATATGCCTACTTTTAACCAGCTTGTCCGTAAGGGAAGAGAGACTCAGGTTCGCAAGCCTACCGCTCCGGCACTTCTGAAGAGCCTTAACACCAAGAAGCAGGTTCTCAACGATCAGTGCTCACCTCAAAAGCGCGGCGTGTGCACCAAGGTTACTACCTTCACCCCGAAGAAGCCGAACTCCGCTCTTCGTAAGATCGCGAGAGTACGTCTGTCCAACGGTATCGAGGTAACCTCTTATATCCCCGGTGAAGGACACAATCTGCAGGAGCATAGCGTCGTTCTCATTCGCGGCGGACGTGTTAAGGACCTGCCCGGTGTGCGTTACCACATCATCCGCGGTACCCTTGATACTCAGGGCGTTGCCAAGAGAATGCAGGCCCGTTCCAAGTACGGCGCCAAGAGGCCGAAGGCTTCCGCAAAGTAAAGTAGCATTTTCAACTGCTGCAAAGAAAATGATCAAGCAGCGGCGTTTATATAATATAATGTATACGCCTTGCTTGGCCAACGGATCGTAATAACGATTCGAGTACCAATGATATCATTATGTGAAGGAGGGAAGCGAAATGCCAAGAAGAGGCTTTATCGCAAAACGTGATGTTTTGCCCGATCCGCTTTACAATTCCAAAATCGTTACCCGTCTGATCAACAATATTATGCTCGACGGCAAAAAGGGCGTCGCGCAGAAGATTGTTTATGATGCATTCGACATCATCCAGGAGAAGACAGGAAAGGAACCCCTTGAGGTTTTCGAGGCCGCTATGGAGAACGTTATGCCTCAGCTCGAGGTTAAGGCTCGCCGTGTAGGTGGCTCTACCTATCAGGTTCCTATGGAGGTTCGTCCCGAGAGACGTCAGACCCTCGGTCTGCGTTGGATCACCGTTTACAGCCGCGCCCGTTCTGAGAGAACGATGAAGGAGCGTCTTGCCGGTGAGATCATGGATGCTACCAACGGTTTGGGCGGAGCAGCCAAGAAGCGTGACGAGACGCACAGAATGGCTGAAGCGAACAAGGCGTTTGCTCACTACAGGTGGTAATTTACACCGGATGTTAAGGACCGCTTGATACAAGCGGCAATGTTTGGAGGATATTATGCCAAGAAAAGTTTCGCTTGAAATGACAAGAAACATTGGTATTATGGCTCATATCGACGCTGGTAAGACTACCACCACCGAGCGTATCCTGTTCTATACGGGCGTCAACCGTAAGATGGGCGAAACGCACGACGGTGCGT
>JAZTZA010000159.1:0-2839 GCA_045637185.1 Acutalibacteraceae bacterium | reverse complement strand
CAGGGATTCGCCTTCGAGTCCTGCGAAGAGGGGCTGATACATCGGCGGTATCGTGCTCAGGTCGAAGGCGTCGATCTCGGCTTCGATGTCCTCGTCGGTCTTGAATTCAAATCCAGTGAAGACGTCGACGTCGGGGTTGGCCTTCTGCTCGGCGACGATGTCGCTGTCGTTGTTGCGGGTCATAATGCGCTGGCTTAGCTCGGGCAGGTAGCCCAACATTCCGCCCATTACCATTTCGACCGAGGAGGCCGCTTCGGTATATTTTGCAACGCCGACGATCTTGATCTGCAGCGCGTCCTCGAGGACAGTGCGCAGATAGTCGGCATCTTCGGTGCGGTCGGTGTAGCCGCGCTCGCCCTTTTCGTACAGGTCGGTTGCCGCAAGGACGCGGAAGCTCATTCCAACAAAGTCGGAGTACTTGTAATTCTTAAAATTAGGCTCGGCGTCGGGGTCGTTGTCCTTCATCGATTTGATGAGGTCGTCGCGGTCAAGGATGCCCATCGTGTAGAGGCTGTAGTCGGTGATGCGTCCGTGCTGGTCGAGCAACAGGACGACCTCGTCGTACTTTTCGGGCATTTTGCCCTCAAGCAGCTCATAGGTACTCTCCCTCAGGCTATCGTTGGTGAATATCTCGGTGAAGAGATCCATATCGGTCGCCATTGCGAACTGCGATGCGGTATCGTCAAGCTTGGTGGCGAAGAACTCCCCCACTCCACAGTCGGCCGACAGAGTGTTCGGGTTGACCTTCAGGATGTTGTTGAGATCCTTGTCGTTGTAGACGTACATCGTGGTGTCGTAGCGGTAGCGGATATCGGTTGCGAACTCGCTGACCTCGTCGCTGTGCTTTTCGAGGTATTTGCGGAAGGATTTGAGGTCGTTGGTCTTGGTGGAGACGTTGACGTTGTGAATTTGGTCGAAGAGGAAGCCCTGAGTGGCGGCGTAGCCCTCGGGGGCAGGCTCGACGTTTTCGCCGTTCATAGAGGCGCCCGCGTTCATCATCATCGACATCAGGTCCATCGACTGACTGTCGATCGACACGGGGTAATTGGCAAGGGTCTCCTGCTCGGTGGCGTCGATGTAGGCCTTGGTGCCGTTGGAGAGGGCAAGTATCAGCGCGATGCCGATGATGCCGATGCTTCCTGCGAATGAGGTAAGAAAGGTGCGCGCCTTCTTGGTCATCAGGTTGTTAAGGCTGAGAGACAGCGCGGTAAAATAGGACATCGAGCGCTTTTTGCGCTCCTTGCGTGAGGCACGCTTCTCCTTGCGGTCGGGGTCGGCCACAGGTGGATGGTCGGCGGCCGCTTCTTCATCCGAGTATGGTGCGGAGTCGCTGATGACCTTGCCGTCAAGGAGGCGGATGATACGGGAGGAATATTCCTCGGCAAGCTCGGGGTTGTGGGTGACCATTATGATGAGCTTATCCTTGGATATCTCCTTGAGGATGTTCATTATCTGCACGCTCGTCTCCGAGTCAAGCGCACCGGTAGGCTCGTCGGCGAGCAATATTTCGGGGTCATTGACAAGGGCGCGTGCTATTGCGACACGCTGCATCTGTCCGCCTGACATCTGATTGGGGCGCTTATTAAGCTGGTCGCCAAGTCCGACCATATCGAGTGCTTCCTTTGCCCTGCGGCGACGCTCCGCCTTGCCAACTCCCGAGAGGGTCAGCGCAAGCTCGACGTTGGCCAGCACCGACTGGTGCGGGATGAGGTTGTAGCTCTGGAAAACGAAGCCGATGGAATGGTTGCGGTAGCTGTCCCAGTCCGACTCGGTGAACTTTTTGGTCGACTTGCCCGAGATGACAAGGTCGCCGCTTGTATATCGGTCAAGTCCGCCGATGATGTTGAGCAAGGTGGTCTTGCCGCATCCCGATTGGCCGAGGATGGAGACGAACTCGTTCTTCCTGAAGTTGAGGCTGACTCCCTTGAGGGCCTCAACCACCGAATCGCCTGCCTTATAGTGCTTTACGATGTCTTTTAATACTAACACCCGATACAACTCCTAATTCTATGTGATTAAACAATTCTACCACGTCGACTCATCAATATTATGGTAAAAAGATGAACAAGTTATGAATTTACCAAAGCCGCTCGGCGCTTGCCCTGCTTGATCGAGGAAAGGGCGTTGAGATAGCCTTCGGCATCAAAGGGGACGGTCACCTCGTCCTTGCGAAGATACAAAGGATGGTGAGGGTGGCCCTTTGCCGATGTTTTGCCGACGCTGTACCATTTGGCGCCGTAGCGCTTGCCGATATCGATCATATCGCGGACACAGTCGCAGAGGTACTCCCGCTTCTCAATAATTGTGCCCCACGCCGCCCATATTGCAGGGGTGTTGCCCTCGCCGTACAGGCCGAGCAGGTGCTCAAAGGCACGCATATTCTCTTGATGCAAGCGCAGGTTGAGTTCGCGGTCCATATGGTCGGGGTCGGTGGCGCGCTGGGCATAGACGTTGAACATCACCCAACTGTCGTAGCCGTTGCCCGACGCGATGCGCGAGACCGATTTAAGCGTGTTGTCGAGGTCGTCAGGCGCGGCAGTAGACGGGTTGATGCCGATGCAGATGAGGGGGTTGCTTCCGCGTGTGCCGAGTATGTAACGGTAGTCGCAGTACCTGTTGGGCACGTATATCCAGCGGTCGCGGTCATATTCCGCAGTACTGTCGCGGTCGGCCTGCTCCATTGCATCGAAAAAGGAAAGTATATCGATATCCTGTGATGGCGTTGACGGAATATGCATATGGTATCCCCTCCCTTTACTCAAAATGAAAATAAGGGGATGCGTTTCATCATCCCCTTATAGTTATAGACAGGTTACGCTTTGTTGACCGAGCCGAAGAG
>JAZTZA010000158.1:0-8371 GCA_045637185.1 Acutalibacteraceae bacterium | reverse complement strand
AACGACTTCTTCACCGAGGCTCACCCCAAGCTTCGCCCCGTCGAAAGCCCCACCGCAGGCGTCTTCCTTTCGGGAACCTGTCAGGGCCCCAAGGACATACCCGAAACGGTATCTCAGGCGGGTGCCGCGGCCGCAAAGGTCATCGGCCTGCTTGCCAAGGATAAGCTGACGGGCAACCCCTGTGTTGCACACTCCGACGAGATGATGTGTAACGGTTGCTCCTCCTGTGAGAAGGTATGCCCCTACGGCGCTATCACCTATGAAAATAAGGAATTCCGTATGCCCGACCGCACCACCGCTATCAGACGTGTGGCGCAGGTCAACCCTGCCGTATGTCAGGGCTGCGGATGCTGCACGGTCGCCTGTCCGTCGGGCGCGATGGACCTGCGCGGCTTTATGAATGAACAGATTATGGCGGAGGTGGACGCAATATGCAAGTAAAGGAATATAAGCCGCTTATCGTGGCGTTTTGCTGCAACTGGTGTTCCTATGCAGGCGCCGACCTCGCAGGTAACAACCGCGCCGACTATCCCGCCGAGGTTAAAATTATCCGCGTGCCCTGCTCCTGCCGTGTAAACCCGATGTTTATACCCAGACCCTTCCAGCGCGGTGCCGACGGCGTCATCCTCTGCGGATGCCACCCCGGTGACTGTCACTACACCTCGGGCAACTACTTCACCCGTCGCAGAATGGCGATGCTCTTCTCGATGCTCGACTTCCTCGGCATCGAAAGGGAGCGCACCCGTGTTGAATGGGTTTCCGCCGCCGAGGGCGCAAAGTTTGCGGCCACTATGAACGACTTTGTTGAGAAGGTCACTGCGCTTGGCGAGAACAAGAGATTGGAGGACCTCAGATGCAAAAAGTAACTAAGGATCAGCTCATTGACAAGGCTGTTGCCCTGCTCAATGACGGTACCGTCTGCTGTGTCCTCGGCTGGAAGAAGGGCGAGTTCGACTACGACCTGACCCCTGCCGTGTTCGACAGCGAGGAGGCCCTCAGAGAAGGCTTCGAGTTCAACGATTTCTGCGGTGCCAACTTCTCCAAGTATCTCATCTCCCATACCCGCAAGTGCGGGGGCAGGGTGCTCGTTTTCCTCAAGAGCTGTGACTCTTACAGCTTCAACCAGCTCCTGACCGAGCATCGCTTCGACAGGGAGAAGGTCTATGCCGTCGGTATCCCCTGCGAGGGTATGGCCGACATCGAAAAGGTCAAGGCGGTAACAGGCGAGGGAATTGCTTCCATCGACTGCGGCGAAAAAATAGCCGTCACCACTATTTATGACGATGAGCCTGTGCTTATCGATGCCAAGGATGTACTGCTTGAGCGTTGCATCAACTGCAAGAGCAGAAAGGTCGTTGCATACGATGAGCTTATGGGCGACGAGGGCGAGGTTCTCGACTCCAACCGTTTTGACGAGGTTGAGAGAATTGAGGCTATGACCCCCGACGAGAGATATGCCTTCTGGCAGAATGAGCTTTCCCGTTGCATCCGTTGCAACGCCTGCCGTGACGTTTGCCCTGCCTGCACCTGTGAGACCTGCGTTTTCAACAACGCCAAGTCGGGTGTTGAAAACAAGGCGGCCGCCGACAGCTTTGAGGAAAAGATGTTCCACATCATCCGCGCCTTCCACGTCGCAGGACGATGCACCGACTGCGGTGAGTGCTCGAGGGTCTGCCCCCAGAATATTCCTCTCCACCTGCTCAACCGCAAGTTCATCAAGGATATAAACACCTGCTACGGCGAGTATCAGGCAGGTGCCGAGGTTGGCTCGGTCGCACCGCTGGTCGACTACACCACCGAGGACCTTGAGCCCAATGAGGTTTTTGATCGGAGGGATATCGATGCGTAAGTGTTCACTTGATAAGATGCAGTCTGTCTTTGCGCAGATCGCCTCCGACAAGGCTCTCTATCTGCCCGTCGATAACAAGGACGGCAGAGCCGAGTATACCAAATGGAGCGAGGGTGCCGAGTGGAGCAACGCCCTCAACACCGTAAGAAGCCCCAAGGACTTCTTCTTTCCTCAGACCGAGGACCTGATGAAGTTCAAGACCGAGGGAATGAATATCGAGATAACCGACGTCAGAAAAGAGTCGGAGGACTTCGTCGTTTTCGGCCTTCGCGCCTGCGACGTAAGAAGCTTCGATATTCTTGACCGCGTATTTCTCACCGACCCCGTCGACAGCTTCTATGCCTCGCGCCGCGAGCACGGCATCATCGTTTCGGTGGCCTGCACAAGACCTTCCGAGACCTGCTTCTGCTCCGCCTTCGGCATCGACGCGACTGCTCCTGCAGGTGATGTGACCTGCTGGAAGACCGACGGCGAGCTTTTCTTCAAGGCCAATACCGAGAAGGGCGAGGCTCTGCTCAATTCCATCGAGTCCTTGACCGAGGACTGCACCGACGATACCGTCAAGGCTCAGCAGGAAAAGACGGCCGCCATTATGAAAAAGCTGCCCCTTGCCGAGCTTACCACCGATGGCTTCGGTGGCGGTAAGACGATGGAGCTTTTCGACCGTCCCGAGTGGGATGAACTGGCCAAGACCTGTCTTGGCTGCGGCACCTGCACCTTCGTCTGCCCGACCTGTCAGTGCTATGACATCAAGGATTTCAACACCGGAAACGGAGTCATCCGTTACAGATGCTGGGACTCCTGTATGTACTCCGAGTTCACCAAAATGGCCCACGGCAACAACCGCCTGACCCAGAAGGAACGCTTCCGTCAGCGCTTTATGCACAAGCTGGTCTACTACCCCGAGAACAACGACGGACTCTTTAGTTGTGTGGGTTGCGGACGCTGCCTTTCCAAGTGCCCCATTTCGATGAACATAGTAAAAGTAATGAAGAGATTGGGAGGAAAGTAATATGAATAACCGTCAGGAAACCTTGATTCCCAAGATCGGCGTCATTACCGATGTTCGCATCGACACTCCCGACATCAAGACCTTCCGCGTTGTGACCCCCGACGGCAAAAAGGCTTTCGACCACCGTCCCGGTCAGTGCGCGATGCTTTCGGTCCCCGGTGTCGGCGAGGCGATGTTCTCCATCACCTCTTCACCCACCAACGAGGAATATATGGAGTTCTCCATTAAAAAGTGCGGCTGTGTGACCGATTGGCTCCATCAGGCTCAGGTCGGTCAGCAGATCACCATTCGCGGACCCTACGGCAATCCTTTCCCCGTTGACGACGTCTTCGCGGGTCAGAATATGCTCTTCATCGCCGGCGGTGTAGGACTTGCGCCTTTGCGCTCGGTCATCAACTACTGCCGCCACTACCGCGACCGCTACGGCAAGATCGACATCGTCTACGGCTCCAGAAGCAAGGACGACCTGCTCGACTATCAGGAGATAATCGACGAGTGGACCAAGGACGAGAACGTAAACGTATATCTTACCATCGACCGCGAGCAAGAGGGTTGGGACGGCCACGTCGGCTTCGTTCCCACCTACGTCAAGGAGCTCGGCTTCGACACCGATAAGATCGCCGTTCTTTGCGGCCCGCCCATTATGATCAAGTTCACCCTTGAGGGACTGCGTGAGCTGGGCTTCGAGAAGACTCAGCTCTACACCACCCTCGAGCTTCGTATGAAGTGCGGTGTCGGAAAATGCGGCCGTTGCAACGTCGGCTCCAAGTATGTCTGCAAGGACGGCCCCGTTTTCCGCTTTGACGAGCTGGACGAATTGCCCGACGAATATTAATCTGAAGTGAAAGAATGGTGATATATATGGAAAAGACAGTAAACATCTTCCTTTTCGGAAAGAAATATGCCGTGCCCGAAAACCTGACCATTATGTCGGCTATGGAATATGCCGGCTATCAGCTGGTGCGCGGATGCGGATGCCGTAACGGCTTCTGCGGTGCCTGTGCCACCATCTATCGTATCAAAGGGGACAACGAGCTGAAGGCTTGTCTTGCCTGCCAGACCACCGTTGAGGACAATATGTATATTGCGACCCTGCCCTTCTTCCCCCTTGAAAAGAAGGTCTACGACATGGATAAGATCAACGTCAGCGAGTCGGTTATGATGCAGCTCTATCCCGAGATCTACGCCTGCATCGGCTGCAACGCCTGCACTAAGGCCTGCACCCAGAGCCTTAACGTAATGCAGTACATCGCCTACGCTCAGCGCGGTGATTTCGAGGCCTGCGCCGAGGAGTCCTTCGACTGCGTAATGTGCGGCGTCTGCTCTTCCCGTTGCCCTGCCGGCATCTCTCATCCGCAGGTAGCGATGCTTGCCCGCCGTATCAACGGCAAGTATCTTGCCCCCGGTTGCGAGCATCTTGACGAGAGGGTCAGTCAGATCAAGAACGGCGACTTCAACGAGCTTATCGAAGCCTTGATGCAGAAGCCGGTTGCCGAGCTCAAAGAGCTCTACAACACACGCGAGATCGAGAAGTAAGGAGGAGCAGAGCTATGTATTCTGAAAAGTATCAGGACTCTCTGGCGGCGGTTGCGGCGAAAAGAGCGGAAAATATCGCTATGGAGCCGGCCCGTATGACCGCCGAGCAGAAGGAGACCCTTCTTAAGACCTACCACCCCGATTATAAGGAGAGCGAGTTCTCTACCCTTACGGTCGGCCCCAACAAGAACGACAAGGTGCCCCACGAGCTGTGCGAGATGCTTCAGGCTCACAGCCGCATCACCCCCGACAGCGTTGACCTTTCCAAGCCCGACTACGACGTTGACGTCCTCGTCATCGGTGCAGGCGGTGCAGGTACTGCCGCCGCCATCGAGGCAAGTCAGGCAGGCGCCAACGTTATGATCGTTACCAAGCTCCGTATGGGCGACGCCAACACTATGATGGCTGAGGGCGGAATTCAGGCGGCCGATAAGCCCAACGATTCGCCTGCCATCCACTTTGTCGACGCCTTTGGAGGCGGCCACTTTGCCGCTAAGCGCGACCTGCTCGCCAAGCTGGTCTGCGATGCACCCGAGGCTATCCAGTGGCTTTCGAACCTCGGTGTAGAGTTCGATAAGGAAGCCGACGGCACAATGGTTACCACCCACGGAGGCGGTACCTCGCGCAAGCGTATGCACGCCGCGAAGGACTATTCGGGCGCCGAGATCATGAGAACTCTGCGCGACGAGGTCATCAACCTGCAGATTCCCGTTGTCGACTTCACCTCGGCCATCGAGCTGATCCTTGACGACGAGGGCAAGGCGGCAGGTGCCGTGCTTATGAATATGGAGACCCGCGACCTGCTGGTTGCAAAGGCAAAGACGGTCATCATCGCCACCGGCGGCGCAGGCCGTATGCACTATCAGGGCTTCCCGACCTCCAACCACTACGGTGCGACCGCCGACGGACTTGTCCTCGGCTACCGCGCAGGTGCCAAGCTCATCTATGCCGAGACCCTGCAGTACCATCCGACCGGTGCCGCTCATCCTGAGCAGATCTTCGGTGCCCTCGTAACCGAGAAGGTTCGCTCGCTGGGTGCCAAGCTGGTCAACAAGAACGGCGAGGTCTTTATGCATCCCCTCGAGACCCGTGACGTAACCGCCGCCTCCATCATTCGTGAGTGCAGCGACCGCGAGAACGGACTTGAGACGGGCAACGGCGTTGCCGTATGGCTCGACACCCCGATGATCGAGCAGATCGGCGGAGAGGGAACCATCGAGAGAAGAATTCCCGCTATGATGCGTATGTATAAGCAGTACGGCATCGACATCCGCAAGGAGCCGATCCTCGTTTACCCGACCCTGCACTATCAGAACGGCGGTCTCGACATCACGGTCGACGGAATGACCACCAACATCAAAAATCTGTTCGTCGCAGGTGAGGCAGTCGGAGGAATTCACGGCAAGAATCGTCTGATGGGCAACTCTCTGCTCGACATCATCGTTTTCGGAAGAAACGCAGGTATCAACGCTGCAAAATCGGCGAAGGAGACCACCGTCGGTGCCCTTACCCTTGACCACGTATCAAGGTTTGAGGCCGAGCTTGCCGAGGCAGGCATTGTGACCGACGCCGTTTCACCCAAGCTTCTCCCGAACTACACCAAACAAAACAACATCTAAAAGGAGAAGCAGCAAATGGAACTTTTTGGAGGAGTTATTTCGGTAACAGGAGTTTCCTTCTTCCTGTTCTGCGTTTTTGCTATCCTCTTTGTAGGATATGCACTCGGCCGCATCACCATCAAGGGCGTATCCCTCGGTGATGCAGGCGTCTTTATCATCGCCCTGCTCTTCGGCGCGCTCTTCTGCAGCAGCCTGATGACCGATACCTTTGGTGCCGAGCCCATCGTCTTTGACGAGAAGTGGCTGAGCATCATCGAGAGCTTCGGTCTGGTGCTCTTCGTCACCAGCGTCGGCTTCATTGCAGGCCCTAAGTTCTTCGCCAATATGAAGAAGAACTTCAAGAGCTACGTCCTGCTCGGACTCATCATCATAATTGCAGGCGGCCTGTCGGCTATCGGTTGCATTATGCTCGGTGAGCACGTCTTCGGCTACGGCGCCGATACCATCAAGGATATCGACGGCTTCGTTGCGATGATCGTCGGCCTGCTTTCTGGCTCGCTGACCTCTACCCCTGCATTCAGCGCCGCAAAGGCCACCGTTGCCCCTGAGTATCAGAGCCTCGTTTCCGTCGGCCACGGCATCGCCTACATCTTCGGTGTTGTCGGCGTTGTCCTCTTTGTCCAGCTTGTTCCCAAGCTGACCAAGGCCAATATGGAGGAGGAAAGGGCAAAGATCGCCATTCCTGCGAAGGAAGGCGAAGAGCAGAAGAAGAGCCTTAAGCTTTTCCACCTCGACCATATGGGCGTCTGCGTATTCTCTCTTGCCGCCATTCTCGGTACCGTCGTCGGCAAGGTAAAGATTCCTATGAGCGCCGCAGGCCTCGACGGAACCTGTTTCTCGCTGACCACCACAGGCGGTTGCCTGCTTGTGTCATTGCTTCTCGGCCACTTCGGCAGGGTGGGCAAGATAAGCCTTATGCCTGCTGAGTCGACCCTTAAGCTTTTCCGCGAGCTCGGACTTGTCCTGTTCCTCGTCGGTGCAGGTATCCCCGGCGGTGCAGACTTCGTTGCCAACTTCAACGGTATGTACTTTGTCTACGGCATTATTATGACCATAGTTCCGATGATACTCGGCTTCCTCTTTGCAAAGTATGTGCTCAAGCTCAGCCTGCTCAACAACCTCGGCTCTATCACCGGCGGTATGACTAGTACCCCCGCGCTCGGTACCCTTATCGGTACCGCAGGCACCGAGGATGTCGCCGCCGCCTATGCGGCAACCTATCCTATCGCTCTTATCGCTGTGGTTCTGGTGTCCCAGTTCCTCATCATAATGTTCTGATAGGGTATCAGCGCAATAAAAAACCGCCCGTCTTTCCAAACGGAAGACAGGCGGTTTTCTTGTGTTTGTATTATTTTTTCAAGGGGTCGACACGCTCGATTATGGCATCGAAAAGCTCATGCGCGCGAGCCTGCTTGCCCGACACCGAGAGCCAGCCGAAGAGGGACTCAAGACCCGTTGCGGCGTGGTACTGAGCATCGGAGGCACCCTTTGGTGTGTGGGACACCTTTGCGTTGCGGCCGCGCTTGAAGGCGGCGGTCTCCTCCTCGGTGAGCAGGTCGGCGATAGCGGCGGCGCCTGCCGCCTGAGTCTGCGCGCAGACGAGGGCGACCGACATCTGATGCAGTTCGCCTGCAGGTCGGTTGGCCTGCTCGACGAGATAGCGTCGCGCCATCAATCCGTAGACCGCGTCACCCAAAAAGGCAAGGGCCAACGGGCTGTATTCCTTTGCTGATAAGGACATATAATTCCTCCCCGGTTTAGAGCGATTCTGCATATCGCCTTTCAATTCTTTCAAATAATCACGGTCAATTCCAATTCGCAAACAATCTTTGCAAATTCCCATATTGTTGATTTCAACATTGGCTAATTGACATTGGTTTTCGTCCCAAAACAAGCAAAAATCATTTCTGCATATTAACATATTACCACCTCAAACTATATTATAGGTCAATTTCACCCTAAAGTAAATAGGTCAATTTGCCATAATTATGGTGAGGTGGTAAAAAATGAGCAGAATTAAAGAGCTTCGCAAAGAAAAAGGCTTTACACAGATAAAAATGCAGATGCTGACCGGTATCGACCAGAGCGACTACTCAAAAATCGAAACCGAGCGCCGTTGGTGCACCTTTGAGCAGTGCAAACGTATCGCGCTCGCTCTCGACACCAGTATGGATTACATCGCGGGCTTGACCGATGACAAGTCACCCTATCCGCGCAGCCAAAAATATCGCGAAAATTAGGGGATATAGTCGAACTCGAAGTCGTAGATGCTGACGGTGTCGCCCTTCTGGATGCCTGCATCAACAAGGGCGTCGATGATTCCGCTCGACTGCAACACCCTCTGGAAATACTGCA
>JAZTZA010000157.1:0-6200 GCA_045637185.1 Acutalibacteraceae bacterium | reverse complement strand
AAGTCTTTCCTGAAGCTTTTTATAGGGTACTGTATCGAATATCTTTCGGAATATTTCGGTGCGCTCCTCGGTGTTGGCATTAAGCAGTTTTTGGAAGTCGCCCTGTGCAAGCATAGCGATACGGCTGAACTGCTTTGCATCCAGTCCGACAAGCTCGCAGGCGGCCTTGGTCGCCTTTTCGTAGCCTGCGACCACTCTTCCGTCGGGGTAATAAAACTGCGCGTCGGCACCCTCGGTGGTGGTGCCCTCACCACGTGCTTTAAGCCGCTCGTACTCGGGATTTCGCCTGATGCGGTAGACGTCGCCCCTGTACTCAAAGGTCATATCGACAAAGGTGGGGGTGGTAGCATCGGCATACTTACTGCGAAGCATCTGCTTGGTGCGGTTGTCACCGCTCGCCGTGCCGTAGAGGGCAAAGCATATCGCATCGAAAATGGTAGTCTTTCCTGCCCCTGTGTCTCCCGTTATGAGATAGACACCCGTCTCGCCGAGGCGGTCCATATCGACCGACACCTCGTTGACGTAGGGGCCGAAGGCAGACAGGGTCAGATTTATCGGTCTCATATCTGTCCCTCCCATATTTCTTCAATAAGTCGGCCGACTGCATCACGCTGAATATCGGTCAAAGGCAGATTGTTCTGCCTCTCATAGAACTGCTCGAACTGCTCGAGAGGGGTCTTGTCCTCCTGAGCAACCCCCGAGGCGACCGATTGAATGCGTCGGGTGCGAGAATTGTCGTATTCAAGCTGCATTACGTTGGGATAGATATCCCTCAGCCGCGAAACCGCCTCCTCGATATCCTCCTCGTCGGTGAGAATGATATGCAGGTAGTCGTCCCGTTTTTCATTTTGATAAAAATCGACCGAGGTAAGCTCGGCAAAGCTGCCTTTGAGCCTTCTTAAGCGGCGCACAGGCTCAAGCGGCAGGGTGCTGACCCTGACTTCCCCCTTCTCGCCCATTTCTACAACGGTAAGGGAGACCTCCCTGCCCACCTCGTTAAAGGAATATTCAAGCGGCGCACCGCAAAAGCGAACACCCTCCCTGCCGATGAAAGCAGGAGTGTGGATGTGCCCGAGAGCAACGTAATCGAAGCCGTCGAAGATATCGACGTTGACGTTGTCAAGTCCGCCGATGGCTATTTCGTCAGCGTGGGATGAGGTGGTGTTGGTAACATTCTGGTGGCAGACGAGGACGTTTCTCTCGCTGGTGTCAACCGACATCGAATCGATGACGGTACGCACCGCATCGGTGTAGTCGTTTATCTCGGCATCGGGGAAAAACCTGCGAACGTGGGCAGGCTTAACAAAGGGGAGCAGGTGAAATCTCACCCGTCCGAATTCGTCCTCAAGCACCGCCTGCGTCACCGAGCCGTCAAAGACGGGCGACACATAGACACCGCTTGTCTGCATCAATCGTGAGCCGTAGCCGATGCGCTCGGCGGAATCGTGGTTTCCGCTGATGACCAGCGCGGCAATCGAACGCTCTGCGAGGGCGGTCAAAAAGCCGTCAAAGACCTGCACCGCCTCGGCAGGCGGCACCGATTTGTCGTATATATCGCCGGCGATGACCACCCCGTCAGGACGGAGCTGGTCGGCCATTGCAAGAATTTGGTCAAGTATTGCGACCTGATCCTCGAGCAAGGGCATCTCATTGAGCCGTTTGCCGAGATGCAGGTCGGATATATGAAAGAACTTCACTCACGCTCACCTCTTTTACTTTATTGTACCACACTTAGCCCCACTTGCAAAGAGAAAAAACACCGACAGTCAATTCTGTCGGTGTAGATCCGCTTACACAAAACGGTGCTCGGTGACGTCGATGCCTTGGGCGCGGTAGTTCTCGATGTAATCGAGGGCGGCATCGATATCCTCGGTAACAAAATAAAGCTCCTTGGTCTTCTCCTTTGCGAAATTCTCCGCAACGATATAGTCGAGCATAGCAAACATACGGTCGTAGTAGCCGTTGGTGTTAAGGATAACGATTGGCTTGTCGTGGCGGTCGAGCTGCTTGAGGGTAAGTATCTCGAAGAACTCCTCAAAGGTGCCTATTCCGCCCGCAGTCATAACAAAGGCATCGGCGCTGTCCTCCATAAGTTGCTTGCGCTCGCGCATAGTTTCGGTGTAGATCAGCTCGTCGCACTTGTCGTAGAGCACGCCGTCAACGTTGAAAAAGCTCGGCACGATGCCGGTCATATATCCCTTTGCCTCGGTTATTCCGCGAGCAACGGCACCCATCATTCCGCTGCACCCCGCGCCGAAGACCAGCTTATGACCGCGATCCGCCATCGCCTTGCCAAACTGCTCGCCTGCCTCGATGTAGGAGGGATCGATCTCGTTGCTCGCCGCTCCGTAAACGCATATTCTCATAAATCTTTCCTCCGATACTTGTATCCGTCTAACTGTTAGCAGCCGCGTTGGTGGCCTGCACCACCATCGCCGCCATTATCGAAATGGCAGCCGCCTGTTGTAAAATCACACCTGCGGCGCCGTTTATCGCCGTTACATCGGCATCGGCTCCGCACTCAAGGCCTACCAGCGACGCGGCATACATCAGCCGTTGCCTCTGCCCGAGCGCCCAGTTACCGAAGCCCTTTTTGCCGCGCAGATAATCGCTGATCTCTATAATTTCAGTGGCAGATGCGCCCTGTCCCGATGCAAGAGCCGCGAGGGTGACAAGCTCGAGGTCAACACCGTAGCGGTGTCGGAAATTTTTCAGCTCCTGCCACAATGCAATAAGCCGCTCGGCATTTTGCACCGAGTCACCCTCAAGGGAAAGGCAGTGGCTGACCGACTGCAAGGCGTTGCTAACGCAGAAGTTCTCCCTCAGCCTGAGGTAAGCCGCCTCAACGTCGGCTGAAATGCTCTCCTGAACCCTATCACCCAAGGCGAACAGCACCGCAAAGGGCACATCCTCGGCACCCGTCAAAAAGGTATGATTTTTCTTCATTTGGTCATAAATGGCACGCGCACGCGCCACCTTATCGGCAAATTCGTCCTCGGCTACCGCCCTCGCAAGAGTGATGGCGGCAAGAGGCAGATATGCCGATGAAGCGAACTCCTCGCGCAGAGCGTCGTATGCCTTTTTGGCGAGGTCAAAGACCTCCTCGGGATTTTCCTCAAGGGAAAGCTCGCAGGCAACCGACAGACTCAGCGCGTTGCGGAACTGCGAAAAAGGGCCTTCCTTCTGCTTTATCATTTTGCGGCATTCGTCGACCTTGGCTGCGTCGAATTTTTTGCCCTGCCGAGTATAAAGATATGCGCAAAGGTAGTACATCATTCCGTATTCCCAACGGGCAAAGCCTTTGACCCTTTGGTAATTTTCAGCAAAGAGATCGCATCTTTGCCGCAACAGTTCGGTCATTTTTCTTCCTCCAAAATGTCTTTATATAATTGTATCACATCAGCACAAATAAATCAACGGCGAGAGGCAGTTTTGCCCTCGCCGTTATAACCATTATTGCCTGAACATTTCGGTGGAAAGATACCTGTCGCCTGTATCAGCCAAAAGCACGACCACCGTCTTGCCCGCGTTTTCGGGGCGCTTTGCCACCTCAACCGCCGCCCACAGAGCCGCGCCCGATGAAATGCCGACCAAAATTCCCTCGCTGCGTCCTATCTCGCGGCCAAAGGTATAGGCATCCTCCTCGGCGGCAGTCAACACCTCGTCGTAAATGTTAGTGTTGAGGGTATCGGGAATAAAATTAGCGCCGATGCCCTGTATTCCGTGAGAGCCCGCCTTGCCCTCGGTCAAAAGAGGCGATGCCGACGGCTCAACCGCGACCACCTTGATATCGGGGTTCATCTGCTTAAGATACTCGCCTGTACCCGTAACGGTACCGCCTGTACCCACTCCTGCCACAAAAATGTCCACCTCGCCGTCGGTGTCGCGCCATATTTCAGGCCCCGTAGTTTCGCGGTGTGCCGCAGGGTTGGCAGGGTTTACAAACTGACCTGCGATAAAGGCACCCGATATCTCGTTTGCGAGCTGTTCAGCCCTTTCGATTGCGCCGCTCATACCCTTTGCGCCCTCAGTCAGCACCAACTCGGCGCCATAGGCGGTCATCAGCATACGTCTTTCCTCCGACATTGAGTCGGGCATCACGATGATGACCCTGTATCCGCGGGAGGCCGCAACCGCCGCAAGACCAATGCCCGTATTGCCCGAGGTAGGCTCGATTATGACCGAGTCGGCGGTCAGCTTTCCACTCTGCTCGGCCTGCTCGATCATAGCCTTTGCGACGCGGTCCTTGACCGAGCCTGCGGGATTGAGATACTCGAGCTTTGCAAGCAAGCGTGCCTGCAGGCCGTACTTCTTTTCTATATTTTTAAGCTGGAGAAGGGGTGTGTTGCCGATCAATTCATCGATTGAGGTATAAATTCTTCCCATCGTTATGCTCTCCTTGTTCATCATAGGGTCTGCAAAACAATTTTACCACACCCCCACCTCTTTTGCAAGGCATCAGCCAAACAAAAGTGACACTCCGTTTACTATCAGGCAACAGAGCAGTCCGCACACCGAGGGTATCGCAAAGGCAAGCAGGGTATCACGCACACTTCCCGTTTCCTTTTTGACGGTCAGGAGGGTTGTAGTGCAGGGCCAATGCATCAGGGAAAATATAAGCACGCACAGGGCGGTGGTCGATGTCCAGCCGTTTGCGACCAGCAGTTCCCTGAGCATTCCGATGTCGGTTATGTCCACCAGCGTGCCCGAGCTTACATAGGCCATTACGGCGATGGGAATGACGATCTCATTTGCGGGCATACCGAGGATAAAGGCCATCATAATGACCCCGTCCATACCGAAGACCCGCCCTATCGGGTCGAGAGCCTGACAGCACCATTGTAAAAGGGTACCGCCGCCACACTCGATGTTAGCAAGGCACCATATCAGCAGTCCCGCAGGAGCGGCAACCGACACCGCTCTGCCAAGCACGAAAAGGGTGCGGTCAAATACCGAGCGTACAAGCACCTTCATTATCTGCGGTCGGCGAAAGGGCGGCAGTTCAAGGGTAAAGGATGAGGGTGCGCCCTTGAGCAGAGTGACCGACAAAAGCTTAGACACCGCAAAGGTCATCAGCACCCCGAAGACTATCACACCCGTAAGCATAGCGGCCGATGCGACCGAGCCGATGACGGTCGATGACACGACGAAGAAGGCGGATATGATGGTTATCATCATCGGGAATCTGCCGTTGCAGGGAACAAAGGCATTGGTCAGCACCGCTATGCGCTTTTCACGGGGCGAATCGATTATTCTGCACCCGACCACCCCTGCGGCATTACAGCCGAAGCCCATACACATAGTCAGAGCCTGTTTTCCGCAGGCGTTACAACGCTTGAAGGCGCCGTCAAGGTTAAAGGCAACTCGCGGCAGGTAGCCTGCATCCTCGAGCAAGGTGAACAAGGGGAAGAATATCGCCATTGGGGGCAGCATTACCGAAGTCACCCACGCAAGCACCTGCCACACTCCGTCTATCAGCGCGCTGCAAAGCCACTCGGGCGCGCCTATCAGGTGAAGCCCGTCGTTTATTCGGTCGCCTATTCCGAAAAGCAGTCGCGAGAGCCATTCGCTCGGGTAATTTGCGCCGCTGATGGTCAGCCAAAGTATGCCGAGCAGCATCAGCAGCATCACGAGTGTGCCCGTCACCTTGCCTGTCAGCAGACGGTCGGCCGACCGTTGCATATTGCGATGGCGGTTTTCCTCAACCGTTACGCAGGCGGAATAGATGCGCGATGCCTCGTTGAGCAGACCCTGCACCGTCAGGTCGGTCAGACGGTCGGCATCTACCCCCTCCCTCTCCAGCAGCTCCCTTGCCTGTGACAAGGCGGTGCTTACCTCGGGGTCATCGGTCGGCACCGCCCTTAGCCGCTCGCTTATCTTATCCAGCATCTCGCCGTCATCCTCGAGCAACCTCAAAGCAAGCCACCGCGCAGGCATATCGTAGCGGGAAAGTGCCCTTTCAAGCGGTACGAGTGCGGCTTCAAGGGGCTCGGGGTATCTTACCCGATAGGGCGGCGGTGTCGGTGTCGGCGCAGGCACCACCGCCTGCAACAGCTCGCGCACTCCCTTGCCTGCGCGAGCCTCGGTGGCCACGACGGGTACACCCAACAGGGAGCTTAGCCGCTCTATGTCAATATGCACTCCGTTTCGCCGCGCCTCATCCATAAGATTAACGCAGACCAAGTCGGATCGTAGCCATG
>JAZTZA010000156.1:0-5328 GCA_045637185.1 Acutalibacteraceae bacterium | reverse complement strand
TGATTTTGATGAGGATACCGTAAAGCTTATCGAGGAGCAGGTTCAGCTTCGCTACTTTACTCGCAAGATTACGCGCGTCTATTCCGCAAAGGATAAGCACGGTTTTTCCACCCTTGACGTTATGACTGACCACGGCAGATGTAAATTCACCTTCCGAGGCGGAAGTGATGCCGTGACGCGCCTTTCGGAGACTCGGCTGATATTCACCGATATCGATTCCAACCGATTTGAAGTGCCCGACCTGCTTAAATTGAGCAGAAGGGATCAAAAGAAGCTCGACCTTTACCTGTAAAACATTTTTTGAGGAACGGAGGTGACGGATGTGCACCTGAAATTTGATTTAAGTCAAAAACAGCTCGAAGCCCTCGCTCTTGCACAGGGGGATCAGGTGCGCTATGCGTCTGCCTGCGACCTGAACGATAAGGGCGAGTTCTGCGACGGCTTCGTGGCCGTTACTCAGGAGCGTATCGTCGTGTTTGATGGCGACGAGCCCAAGGGCACTCTCTATCTCGACGATTGCCAGCGGCTTAAGTGCGAGGTCTATGTCGGTTGCGGAGCCTTGGTTGCGCGTGTCAACGGAGCCGAGCGTGTAGTTGCGCGATTTTCGCTAAAGCACGCCGACCGCTTCTCCGAGATCGCAGGCAGAGTCAACGCTGCTTTGCTGAAGCAGGCGGTGTCGGTCAAAAAGGGACTGCGCGAAAGGTACTGCATCGTCTGCGGCGAGGCGTTAAACGGCACCGTTTGTGCTGCCTGCTCCAACCGAAAGGTCAGTTTTGATCGCTTCTGGGGACTGTGCAAGCCGTATATCTGGCGGTTGATACTGATATCCGCCCTGATGCTCGTCAGTTCATTCTGCACCCTCTACGCTCAGCAGGTGCAGAAGGTCATCCTCGGCGACTATCTTAAGGAGGTCAACGGCGTTTTCGCCGACGTATTACCTCTTTTCCTGTTCATAGGCGTTCTGGGCGCCATCAACGTTTTCAGCTCGGTAGCCAAAAGGATGCTCTGTGTCCACCTCGGCGCAAAAATGAGTATGGA
Organism: Acutalibacteraceae bacterium; assembly: GCA_045637185.1. Classification (GTDB taxonomy): domain Bacteria; phylum Bacillota; class Clostridia; order Oscillospirales; family Acutalibacteraceae; genus RGIG2206. Next base: position 4,290 of record JAZTZA010000156.1, on the reverse strand, counting down.
CCTGCGCCAGAAGGTCTTTAACAAGGTGCAGACCCTGTCTATGTCCTTTATGTCGCGCACCAAAGCGGGCGAGCTTATGAACCGAGTGACCACCGATACCGGTGTTATCAGGGAGTTTATGGACCATTGCTTCGGCGGTATGCTCAGCAATCTCGTCACGATGGTCGGCGCCTTGATACTGATGCTTTTTATAAATTGGAAACTGGCTCTGGTGGCCGTTTCGTTTACCCCTCTCGTTCTTGTTCTTTCCCGCCTGTTTAACAAGAAGATACGCACCCTTTTCCGTGCCCAATCCCGCAAGCACGACAAGATAAAGAATCGTCTGCAGGATGTTATTTCGGGAATCCGCGTGGTCAAGACCTTTGGCAGAGAAAAGGCCGAAGCAAAGAAATTTGAGGGCTATTCCGAAGAGCTTGCCGTCATCAACAGCAACAACGAGGTCTTTTGGGCCATCTTTTTCCCAATGCTGACCTTGCTGGTGGGCCTCGGAGTAAGCTTTGTAACCTTCTTTGGCGGTGTCGAGGTGCTTGGCGGAAGAATGCCGATCGAGACCCTCGTTCAGTTCACCGCCTATGCGATGATGCTGTACGCGCCGTTGCGCTGGATGGCAAATCTGCCCCGTATGATAATGCGTATGCTCAACTCCTTGGACCGCATCTACGCGGTGCTTGACGAGGAGCCTGAGGTGGTCGACACCGACAATGCCGTTGACCACGAGATAGGCGGAGACGTTGAGTTCAGGAACGTCTGCTTCGGCTACAATTCCTATGAAACGGTGCTGCAAAATGTCAGTTTCAAGGTTAAAAAGGGCGAGATGATCGGCATCGTCGGCCCTTCGGGAGTCGGCAAGTCATCCCTTATCAACCTGCTGATGCGGCTCTACGACGTCGACGACGGACAAATACTGCTCGACGGTGTTGACCTGCGCTCCATTCGCAAGGAGGACCTGCACAGGCAGATAGGCGTAGTGCTTCAGGAGACCTTCCTGTTCTCAGGCACCGTGCTTGACAACATACGTTATTCCTGCCCGAACGCCTCTATGGAGGAGATAATCGTTGCCGCCAAAATGGCCAACGCTCACGACTTTATCTGTGCGATGCCCGACGGCTACAACACCTATATCGGCGAAAAGGGCTACAAGGTCTCGGGTGGCGAGCGTCAGCGTATCGCCATCGCGCGCGCCATACTGTCCAATCCGCGACTGCTCATTCTTGACGAGGCGACTAGCTCCCTCGACACCGAAAGTGAGGACCTCGTTCAGCAGGCCATTGAGCGAATGATTGCGGGGCGCACCACCTTTGCTATCGCGCACAGGCTGTCTACCCTGCGTAACGCCAACCGCATCATTGTTCTTAACGACCACACGGTCGATCAGATCGGTACACACGAGGAGCTTATGCGGCAAAAGGGCATCTACTACGGGCTTGTCACCGCTCAGTCCAAGCTCAACCGCGTAAAATCCGCACAGGACAAATAGAACAATATTTTCATCCCCCAAGGGAGCCAAAAGGCTTTCTTGGGGGATTTTTTCGTGTGAAAATAAAAAAATTTTAGGAATTTTTTCGTTGTTGCATAGGTTGCGACAACGGTGCATATTTTCAGCGCTATTAGTGAAAGGAGGAATTTGCAGTGAAGACCAATTTGAAGCCAAAGGAAGAGGAGTTTTGCAGATTGATGGCACAAGGCTGTGCGCCGACCGAGGCGGCGGTACGGGCGGGCTACCGCTTGGCGCCGACCAAGGCGGCCGACCGATTGCTCGGAAGGGGAGAGGTGCGCAAGGCCATTGAGCAATACGGCGCGGCGCTTTTTAGGCGTAACGCTGTGGCAGGGTACGAGAGGATCGCATTCGGTAGTGTGGCCGACGCGGTGCGACTCTGCTTTGCCGACGGGGTGCCCGATGACCTTGATGCGCTCGATCTCTATATGGTGTCGGAGGTCAAACGTTCGAAAAACGGGGTGGAAATAAAGTTTTTCGACAGACTGAAGGCGCTTGACCGACTGAGCGATCTGGCCGACCCCGAGGACGACCGAGCGGAGCCTTTCTACCGTGCGCTTGAAGAGGGCGCGCGCAGACTTTCGGAGCAGGAGTGAGAATATGCAGTTCAAACCCTTTTCCGAAAAACAGATGCGGGTTCTGACCTGGTGGTGCGACAAAAGTCCCTACTCAGACTTCGACGCCATCATCTGCGACGGCGCGGTGCGAAGCGGCAAAACACTTTGTACCTCACTCTCCTTTGTGTCGTGGGCCTTTTACCGCTTTGAAAATGCGGATTTCGCCATTTGCGGCAAGACCCTGACGTCGCTCAAGAGGAACATCATCCGCCCCCTGACCGAAACGCTTGCTTGTCTTGGATTCAACGTCACTCAGTCAAATTCACAGAATTATCTGGATGTAGAACGGGCAGGACGGCGCAACCGCTTCTACCTGTTCGGCGGTAAGGACGAATCAAGTGCTGCGTTGATACAAGGTATGACCCTTGCAGGCGTTATGTTTGATGAGGTGGTGCTGATGCCTCGCTCATTCGTTGAGCAGGCCTTGGCGCGATGTTCTGTAGCTGGCTCAAAATTCTGGTTTAACTGCAACCCCGAACACCCTCAGCATTGGTTCCATCGCGAGTGGATCGAAAAGCGCAGGGAAAAGAATGCGCTCTACCTCCACTTCAAAATGCAGGACAACCCCTCACTGTCTGAGAATATCATAAAAAGATATCGCTCCCTATATTCAGACGCTTTTTACGAGAGGTTTGTTGAAGGGCGATGGACCGCGGCGGCAGGGCTTGTCTACCCGTTTTTTAACGAGGCAAACCTGTGCGACAGCGCACCGGCCGAATGTGAAAGGTACTACATCTCCTGTGATTACGGCACCGTCAACCCCACTTCGATGGGGTTGTGGGGTAAAAGCGGCGACGTGTGGTATCGGGTGGATGAGTACTACTACTCATCCAAGCAACACGGGGAACAAAAGACCGACGAGGAGTACTACTCAGCGTTGGAAGAACTGGCGGGAAGCCGACCGATTGAAGCGGTCATCTGCGACCCGTCGGCCGCCTCCTTTATCACCTGCGTGCGCCGTCACGGGCGCTTTCGCGTAATTGCGGCCAAAAACGATGTCCTTGACGGGATCAGAAAGGTTTGCGACGCGCTCAAGTCGGGCCGTATCAAGATCGCGCGGTGTTGCACCGACTCCATAAGAGAGTTTGGACTTTACCGTTGGGACGAGGGTGCGACCAAGGACAGCGTCCGCAAGGAAAACGATCACGCGATGGACGACATACGCTATTTTGTCGCGACTGCGCTCTTTGACTCTGACGGCGACTTCTACGCCGTTTCAGCGCCGCGCAGGTGACCTGTTGCTTTTCCGACCGAGGCAACGGGGACAATCGGGTCGGAGAATGGAGAACCAAAATGAAGCTTCGCAATTTGTTTGCCGGACGCAAGGAGTCGGCAAGCGCGGTGCAGACTGCACCGAAAAGCCGCAGCGTTACCGGTCTTATGAGCCGCTATCAGCCCCTCATGCCCCCTGACGCACAGCTTTACCGAGCGATGCGTGAGGCCATCCCCATCATAGATGCCTCCATCGACAAGATCGTGCGCCTTATCGGAGATTTCCAAATAAAGTGCAACGACGCCGCTACTAAGCGTGAGCTTGAGCAATTCCTGCAGAATGTGCGAGTGGGTGGCTCGTCGATCGGCATCAACGCCTTTCTTTCAGCCTATCTTGACCAGATGCTGATGTACGGCACATCGGTGGGCGAAATGGTGCTTTCGGGCGATGCAAGGCAGATAGCCGCACTTTATAACGCGCCCCTTGACGAGCTGGAGCTTGTCTGCAGGGACAACCCCTTTGATGTGGTGGTCTGCCGCCGTCAGCTCGGAGAGCTTGTGCAGGCGCCTTACCAGAGGCTGATTATGTTCAGCGCCCTGCGCGCCGAACCGGGCAAGGTGACGGGCAACTCGCTTATCGGCGGCCTGCCTTTCGTGTCAAATGTGCTGATGAAGATCTACGACTGCATCGGTGTCAACTTTGAGCGAATGGGCAACCTGCGTTATGCGGTGACCTACCGCCCGTCGTCAGAGACCGCCGATCGCGTCAGCGCAAAGGAGCGCGCAAATCAGATAGCGACCCAATGGTCAGAGGCGATGAAGAGCGACGAGGTGCGCGACTTCGTGGCGGTGGGTGACGTGGACATCAAGGTCATCGGCGCCGACAGCCAGATGCTGTCCACCGAGATACCTGCCCGTCAGATGCTCGAGCAGATAGTGGCCAAAACAGGCCTGCCGCCCTTTTTG
>JAZTZA010000155.1:0-1480 GCA_045637185.1 Acutalibacteraceae bacterium | reverse complement strand
CGACATGGCTACGATCCGACTTCCAAGCTTGACTATATCGTTGCAAAGTTCCCGCGTTTCCCGTTTGATAAGTTTGCTGATGCCCCTAACTCCCTCGGTACTCAGATGAAGGCTACCGGTGAGGTTATGGGAATCGGCTCTACCCTTGAGGAGTGCCTGCTCAAGTCGGTTCGTTCCCTTGAGACCGGAGTTTGCCACTTCCGTATGGCCAAGTTCGACGATATGACCAACGACGAGCTTTACGATTACATCAAGGTCTTCCGCGACGACACGATTTACGCCGTGTTTGAGCTTTTGCGCCGCGGTGAATCGGTTGAGAAGCTTCACGAAGCAACTATGATCACCGAGCTTTTCCTTGAGGCCTTTAAGAACATCGTCGAAATGGAAAATACCCTGAAGGAAAATGTCGGCTCTGTTTCGGTGCTTAAGGACGCTAAGGTCTTGGGCTTCTCTGATAAATACATCGCATCCCTTTGGAATGTGACCGAGATCGAGGTCTACAACAAGCGCAAGGAAAATTCTATCGTCCCCATCTTCAAGATGGTCGACACTCTGCACACAGGCAAATATATTGCCTATCTCTACTCATCTTACAGCGGCGAAAATGCTTCTCGCCTTACCGATAAGAAGAAGATCGTCGTGCTTGGCGCAGGTCCTATCCGTATCGGTCAGGGTGTTGAGTTCGACTATTCTACCGTTCACGCTGTCCAGACCATTCGCCGTGCAGGTTATGAGGCTATCATAATCAACAACAACCCCGAAACCGTTTCTACCGATTACACCACCGCCGATAAGCTCTATTTTGAGCCTCTTACTCCCGAGGATGTAATGGCTATCATCGACTTCGAACAGCCTGAGGGTGTTATCGCTTCTTTGGGCGGTCAGACGGCCATCAACCTTGCTCAGCCGTTCATGGATCGCGGTGTAAAGATCATCGGTACCGATTGCGCCGCCATTGAGCGCGCCGAAAACCGCGACAGCTTTGAGAGAATCCTTCAGGATCTCGACATTCCTCAGCCGAAGGGCAGAGCGGTCACTCGTATCGAGGACGGTGTCAACGCCGCCAACGAGATCGGTTATCCCGTATTGGTTCGTCCTTCCTTCGTTTTGGGCGGTCGCGCAATGCAGATCGTTGCTAACGAAGAGCAGCTTCGCCATTATCTGAAGACTGCGGTTGAGATCGACGCGGACAAGCCTGTTCTTGTTGATAAGTATATTCAGGGTAAAGAGGTCGAGGTCGACGCTATCTGCGACGGCAGAGATGTCTTTGTCCCCGGTATAATGGAGCTCGTTGAGCGCACCGGTATTCACTCGGGCGACTCTATCAGCGTCTATCCTACCTTCAGCATTTCCGATAAGGTCAAGGGCATCATTCTCCAGTATGCTAAAAAGCTCGGCCTTGGCATCGGCATTATCGGTCTCTATAACATTCAGTTCATCGTTGATAAGGATGAAAACGTCTTTATTATCGAGGTCAATC
>JAZTZA010000154.1:0-2523 GCA_045637185.1 Acutalibacteraceae bacterium | reverse complement strand
CAGGGCCTGCGGATGCGAGACCACCTGCTTTATCTGCTCCGGCTTTGAATTATGTAAACCGATGAGGTTGTGCCTGATGTGGACGTTGGCCGACTGCGCGATGCAGAAGTTTCCGCCGATAAGCAGGTCGTAGACCTCGTGCACCGAGCCTGCCCAGGAGTTTTCAACAGGCAGAATGCCGAACTCGGCCTTTTCGGAGGCAACTGCCTCGCAAACCTGCGCCCAGTTGTCGAAAAAGAGTATCTTCGCGTTGGGGTATAGCCTTCTGCCGACAAGGGCGCTGTATGCTCCGTCGATACCCTGACAGGCGATGACCTTGACCTTAGCGCAATCCTTTGCATCGGCAAACTGCCTGATGGCCTTGCTGTCGACGTAAGGGTACTGAAGCACGCGGCTTTGCTCCATCAGGGTTGCCCATATCTGCTTGAGGGCATCGCCGTGGATGCCGCCCCTTTCGGCGACACGCTCAAGTATGGCCGCCTCGCGCGCAGGGTCAAAGACCGCCATACCCTTCTCCTTTTTATACTCAGCGACCTGCCGCGAGCATTCCATACGCTGAGAGATAAGCTCGATGAGTTTAGAGTCGATGGAGTCTATCTTGCCTCTTATCTCGTTGAGGTTCACAGTAGACCGCCTTCTTTCATCAGGTCGCACAGACCGATGCAGACCGCCGCCTCAATGGCAGGCAGGGCTCTGGCAACGACGCAGGGGTCATGGCGGCCCCTTACCGAGAGGGGCTCAGCTTTACCTGTTTTAAGGTTCAGGGTCATCTGCTCAGCGGCGATAGAGGGGGTCGGCTTGATGGCGGCGCGCAGGATAAGGGGCATACCGTTGGTGATGCCGCCGATGATGCCGCCGTTGTTGTTGGTGAGGGTGCGAACCTTTTCACCCTGCATTGTAAGGCGGTCGTTAGCTTCACTTCCGCGCATCTTAGCAATATCAAAGCCTGCCCCGAAGGATACGCCCTTGACGGCAGGGATGCCGAAAACGAGGCCCGAAAGCACGCTTTCGACCCCTCTGAACATCGGCTCGCCGACGCCTACGGGAAGTCCTGTCACTGCAATTTCAACCTCGCCGCCGACACTATCACCGTCGGCGCGGGCCTTACTCACTTCCTCGCGCATTTTGAGTTCAGCATCGGGATCGAGCACCGCAAAGGGCTTTGAGTTGAGGCTTTTGAGGAGGTCGGCATCGACATTTACCTTGTCAAATGGAGTATCGCTCACCGAGCCGATAGCGGCAAGGTGACCGCCTACCTCAATGCCTCTGCGCGCAAGAATTTGACGGCAGACCGCACCCGCGAAAACGATGGGAGCGGTAAGCCTGCCCGAGAAATGTCCCGAGCCGCGCAGGTCAAAATGGCCGCCGTACTTGATGTTGGCGTTGTAGTCGACGTGAGAGGGACGGGGAGTGTCTTTAAGATACTCGTAGTCGCCGCTTTTAGTGTTAGTGTTATGAATTATGGCGGTCAGCGGCATACCCGTCGTAAATGAGTCGAGCATACCCGAAAGCACCTCGGGGATATCCGCCTCTTTGCGAGGGGTAGAGGTGGCATCGTTGCCGGGGGCACGTCGTTGCATCTGCACACCGACGGCCTCAAGGTCGATGGCCTCTCCTGCAGGCAGTCCGTCGAGGACGACACCTATCGCAGAGCCGTGGCTCTCGCCAAAGACCGAAATATGTATTGAATTACCGATTACGGATGACATTTGCATCTCCTCCAATCGATTGATAATCCTTGAAAAAGTCGGGATATGATTTTGATATCGCCTGAGGGTCGGAGATCTCGCTCTCCCCCTCGGCAAAGCAGGCGGCGACTGAAAAGGCCATTACTATCCTGTGGTCGTTATAGCCTGAAACCCCAGCGCCTTTCACGGCCGAGCCGACAACGGTGATGCTGTCGTCGGTAAGGGAACATTCCACGCCCATTCGGGTCAGCCCGTCGGCCATCGCGGAAAGTCGGTCGCTCTCCTTAAGGCGAAGCCGCGCGGCATTGTAAATGCGCGATTCACCCTTCAAAAAAGCCATCGTGGCCGCTAAGGCAGGCACCATATCGGGTATCTGCGACGCATCGACTTCAATGGGGCGAAGCTCGCCCTTTTGGGCATACAAAACGCCGTCGCGCCACTCAATTTTGCAGCCCATCTGCGAGAACAGCTCAACGCAGGCGCGGTCACCTTGCACAGAATTGGGGTCGAGCCCCTCGAGAGCGATGTTGCCGCCGAGGGTAGCGGCCGACAGGAAGAAGGCCGCCTGTGACCAATCACCTTCGACCGTTATGTCGCAGGGAGACGGGCCGTTTTTCACTGTAAAAGAGCCGTCCTGAGCGGCTATTTCGGCACCGAAACGGCGCAGGGTATCCACCGTCATATCGACGTAACCTGCTGACTGCAAGGTGTCCTTCAGGCGAACACTTCCGCCGCCCATAGCACACAGCGCAAAGAGCATACCTGTGATATACTGCGAACTGACCGCACCCGACATGACGTATTCGTCGGGCTTGAGCCGTCCGCGTATCTTAAG
>JAZTZA010000153.1:0-1058 GCA_045637185.1 Acutalibacteraceae bacterium | reverse complement strand
CGATCTGTGCAAGCAGGGAGGTGGGCAACTGAATGACGTCGACACCGCGCAGATAGATAGCGGCGGCAAAGCCTGCGAGGTCGCCCGTGACACCGCCGCCGAGGGCGACGACGAAATCGTGACGGGTCAGCCTGCGTTCTGCAAAGAAGTTGAGCATCTGAGTAACGGTGCCGATGTGCTTATTCTTCTCCCCGTGGGGAAAGACGAAAAGGGAGGCCTGATACCCTGCGCTGTTGAGGGAGTCAAGCACCTTCTCGGAGTAAATGGGAGCAACGTTATCGTCGCTGACGACACAGCATCTGGTGCCCTTTTCAAACCGCGTGATAATATCGCCGCAACGGGACAAAAGTCCGCGGCCGATGACTATTTCGTGCCCATCGGAAAGCTCGATTCGTTTCATCATAGCCTTTATTTCTCCTTTGAGGCGCTCAGGTAATTATGTAAACCGAACACGGCCTTTGCAATACGGTCGAATTCAGCGGGCGTGACCGATTGCTGACCGTCCGACAGGGCGTGCGCGGGGTCGTTATGCACCTCTATCATAAGTCCGTCGGCGCCTGCCGCAACCGCCGCCATAGCCAGCGGCTCAACGAGGTATGCGTAGCCTGATGCGTGCGAGGGGTCGACGATAACGGGCAGGTGTGACTGAGCCTTAAGCACAGGAATGGCCGAAACATCGAGGGTATTACGAGTAGCGTTTTCGAATGTGCGTATGCCGCGCTCGCAGAAGATGACCTTCTCATTTCCGCGTGACATAATGTATTCCGCGCTCATAAGGGTCTCCTCAATGGTGTTGGCAAGTCCGCGCTTGAGCAGTATGGGTTTATCGGTGGAGCCGAGAGCCTTGAGCAGCTCGAAGTTCTGCATATTGCGCGCGCCGACCTGAATTATGTCAACCTCGGCAAAGAGGTCGAAATCCTCCATCGCCATTATCTCGGTAACGATGGGAAGCCCCGTCTGTTGCTTTGCTTTTAAGAGCAACTTTAGTCCCTCGCCTCTAAGTCCCTGAAAGGAGTAGGGGGAGGTACGCGGCTTGAATGCGCCACCGCGAAGGAAGC
>JAZTZA010000152.1:0-2318 GCA_045637185.1 Acutalibacteraceae bacterium | reverse complement strand
CCCGTATTTACGGTGTGACACCCGTTAGCTCGAGTCCAAAGGCGGTCCTTGCGCTTGCGCGAGCTGACGGTGACGTCGGCATCACAGCCGCGAAGCAGTCTCGCAAGTGCGCGGCCGCATCTGCCGCACCCGATTACAAGGCACCGCGAGCCCGACACCGTTATATCGCTGTTTTGCATCGCAATCGCCAATGCACCCTCGGCGGTTGGCACCGCGTTGGCCTCAGCCACGCCCTCGCGCGAAAAATAGTCGCGCACCCTTACACCCCGCAGGGATGCAGAATTGACGGCCGATTCGCCAAGATTTGAGCCGAGCAAAAGCGTTCCCGCTTTGGCTCGCGATATTATGTCAACCAAATTGGCCTTGTCCTCTGCCTCGGGGGCAAAGAGGTTCTCGCCGTCCTTGGTGGCAGGTGTCGGAAGTATCACGACATCGCATTTCAGGGCAGAGTCAACCGACATTTCACGAACGCCAATATCGCAACCGAGCAAAGCGGTGCCCACCTCAAAGCCGTTTTCGGCGAGCATTTTCGCGATGTAACGGGCGCGTTTATCGCCGCCGACGACGGCAATCGAGGGCAGTTTTGCCTTGTCTTTCATAGGTATCACTCCGTAAATTGAGGTGCTATACCCCATCCTATGAAGCCGCAAATGGTATGGTGAAAAAATATATTTTGATAAGTTGTCAAAAAAGTGTTTATTTTACGGCGCAAAAGGGCTATAATGGTGTTAACAAAGAAACGCGAGGAGAGTTTTATGAAGGTTCTCAACGACTTTGACAGACTCATCGACTCTGTTAAAAACATTCATATGATAGGAATCGGCGGTTCGGGTATGAGTCCCCTCGCCGAGCTTCTTCACGCAAAGGGGTACCGTCTGACCGGCTCGGACAACAATCCCTCTTACACCCTCGACCGAATCAAGTCGCTCGGCATCCCCGTCTATATGGGACACAGCGCTGACAACATCGGCGACACCGAGCTGGTGGTCTATTCGGCCGCTATAATGCAGGACAACGCCGAGCTTGTCGAGGCAAGGCGTCGCGGCATTCCGACCCTTGAGCGCTCCTTCTTACTCGGTGCGCTGACCCGCAAGTTCGATAACGTTATCGGCGTCTGCGGCACCCACGGCAAGACCACCGTCACCTCAATGGTGACCCAGATATTGATGGAGACCGACCTCGACCCGAGCGCCGTTATCGGCGGTCAGTTGCCATCTCTCAACAGTAATTGCCGCGTAGGTCAGTCCGACCTGCTTGTCTGCGAGAGCTGTGAATACGTCGACACCTTTCTCAAGCTTTCTCCCGATATAGCGGTGTTGCTCAACGTCGATGCCGACCATATGGAGTATTTCAAAACGATGGATAGGCTGGTTGAGTCATTTGCAAATTTTGTCGGCTCGGCCACCAAGGCGGTCATCGTCAACGGCGACGACCCCGAGGCCGTTGAAGCCGCTAAGGCGGCAAAGGGCGAGGTCATAACCTTCGGCTACGGCGTTTCTTGCGACTACCGCCCCGAGAACATCAGTTACAACAACGGCTCATTTGCTCAGTTCACGCTGACAAAAAACAACGAGCCCGTTTGCGACATTACCCTCAACGTCCCCGGCAACCACAACATCCTCAACGCAGTTGCGGCGGCCGCGGCGGCGCTTTATGTCGGTGCTAACAGAGAAAGCGTTGTTAAGGGCTTGGCGGAATTCCGCGGTGCAAAGCGGCGGTTCGAGATCCTTTACAACAAAAAGGGCATCACCATCGCCGACGATTACGCCCATCATCCGAGCGAGCTGAAGGTTACACTTGAGACCGCCAAAGCGCTGCCCTATAAGCGCGTTGTGGCCGTCTTCCAGCCCTTCACCTACAGCCGCACGGTAATGCTGATGGACGACTTCGCCGAGGCGCTGAAGATCGCCGACAAGGTAGTGCTCAGCGAGATCATGGGCTCACGCGAGGTAAACACCTACGGTGTCTACTCATCCGACCTCGCGGCGAAGATCGAGGGATGCGTTTGGTTTGACACCTTTGAGGAGATTGCCGACCACATTGCCGAGACCGCGCAGGAGGGCGACCTTATCATCACGATGGGTTGCGGCGACATCTACAAATCAGCAAAGCTGATGATCGAAAAACTCGGAAAATAGAATTAAGTCATTGTTAAAGGGACAGCCTCCGGAGAGGGTGTCCCTTTTTCTGCACAAATCTTTTGAGTATTCTTAAGATAGGCGAACAAAGTTCGCCACTACCACAACGCTGAATACAGTCCCTCAGTCAGCTTCGCTGACAGCTCCCTTTACACAAGGGAGCCTTCTTTTCGCACCTAT
>JAZTZA010000151.1:0-5507 GCA_045637185.1 Acutalibacteraceae bacterium | reverse complement strand
TGCATCTGCCTGCTCATCGGTGCAAAGACCCCTCTTTGCGAGGTGACACGCTCGGTGTCCAAGACCACCATCGGTCACACCTGGGCAGGAACCTTTGAACTGATGAAGTCGGAGGACGATCAGAATTTCGTCGCCGAGATCGAGGACAGCTTCTTCTACCGCTATATTGCAAAGAAATAGATTTTGAGTACCTTTTGTCCTGCCTGAACGGAGGAAAAGTTTTAATGAAGCAAAAATTATCCGATTACGTTGCCGATTTTTTGGTCGCCAACGGAATAAACACCGCCTTTTCTGTAACCGGCGGCGGTGCTATGCACCTGAACGACTCTCTCGGACACAAAGAGGGTCTGAAGGTGGTCTATAACCATCACGAGCAGGCCTGCGCCATTGCGGCGGAGGCTTATGCGCGTATTGATAATCGTATTGCGGCTTTGTGCGTAACAACAGGCCCCGGCGGCACCAATGCTATCACCGGCGTTGTCGGAGGATGGCTTGACTCCATTCCGATGCTGGTCATTTCGGGTCAGGTGCGCTACGATACCACCGCTCGCGGAATGGGACTCAACCTCCGTGCAGGCGGCGATCAGGAGTTTGACATCACCAAAGCGGTCGCGTCGATGACCAAGTATTGCGAGATGATCGAGGATCCGTTGCGCATCCGCTACGCGCTTGAAAAGGCGCTTTATCTCGCTACCCACGGCCGCCCCGGCCCCTGCTGGATTGACATTCCGCTGAATTTTCAGGGTTGCACTATTGAGACCGACGACCTTATCCCTTACGATCCCGCTGAGGATGAAGGCACCCTGCCTCCCTCGGTCGAGGACAGCGTGATCGACGACATCCTTGCCCGTATTAAGAAGGCCGAACGACCCGTCCTGTACGCAGGCAACGGCGTGCGCCTTTCGGGTGGCTTTGATGTTTTTGAGAGGGTGGTCCGCAAGCTTAACATCCCCGTCGCAACCGGCTGGGACAACATCGATATGATGGCCGACGCCGATCCCTTGTATGTCGGCCGCGGCGGCATTATGGGCGACCGCGCAGGCAACTTCGCGGTGCAAAACAGCGACCTTCTGCTCGTTATCGGCAACCGCCTGTCCATCCGACAGGTCGGCTACAACTGGAAGACCTGGGCCAGAGAGGCCTTCGTCATTATGGTCGACGCCGACTCCGAGGAGTTGAAGAAGCCGACCATCCACGTTGAACTGCCCGTTCACGCCGATGCAAAGGACTTCCTTGAAAAGATGGATGCCAAGCTTGACGGAGTTTTCTTCGCTGAAAACGGTTGGCAGGACAGATGCCGCGAGTGGAAGGAGAAATATCCCGTCGTTTTGCCCCGTCACTTTGAGGACAAGCGTATGACCAACGTCTACGCATTTATAAAGAAGCTTTCTGCCCGTCTGCCCGAGGGCTACACCACCGTTGTCGGCAACGGCAGCGCCTGCGTTGTCGGCAGTCACGGCTACGAGATAAAAAGGGGGCAGCGCTTCATCATCAACTCTGCCATCGCATCGATGGGTTATGACCTGCCTGCCGCCATCGGCACCTGCTATGCCATCCGCCAAAAGCAGCTGGTCTGCATCACGGGCGCCGGCTCTATACAGATGAACCTGCAGGAGCTGCAGACCATTCTGACCAACCGCCTGCCCATCAAGCTGTTCGTCATCAACAACAACGGATACCATTCCATTCGTCAGACCCAGTCTAACCTCTTCAGCGAGCATTGCAAGGTGGGTATCGGCCCCGAGAGTAATGACTTGTCCTTCCCCGAGATGAGCAAGCTCGCCGACGCATACGGCTACCCCTATTGCCGTTGCGACTCCAACGATGAACTCGACGGTTGCCTCGAAAAAGTCTTTGCAACCGAAGGCGCATATATCTGTGAGGTATTCGTCAGCCCCGAGCAGTTCTTCGAGCCCAAGAGCGCGACCAAGAGGCTGCCCGACGGCTCCCTCTTCAGTCCTCCGCTTGAGGGTCTGGCGCCCTTCCTGCCTCGCGAGGAGTTCCTTTCTAATATGATCATCGACCCGATTACAGAATAAGAGGTGTCCTCTATGAAAACTGCCGTCGTTTCCGGCGCAACCGGAATGATAGCTTCGGCGCTCATACGCGTCCTCGTCGAAAAGGGAGTGCGCGTTTATGCATTATGTAAACCGAACGAGCCGCTCACCGATGACTTTTTTCAAAGCGAGCTTGTGAGAGCCATTGAGGCCGACATCTCCGATTTTGCAGGTGTTGCGGCGAAAATCGATGAGAAGTGCGACGTGTTTTACCATTTTGCGTGGCTCGGCACCTTCGGAAACGTGCGTGACGACGCCTATCTGCAGAGTGATAACATCCGCTACACCCTTGACGCCGTCAAGTTGGCTAACGACCTTGGCTGCGAGTGCTTCATCGGAGCAGGCTCGCAGGCGGAGTACGGCCCCGTCACCGAAAAGCTGACCGCCGACACCCACGCCGCACCCGTAACGGGCTACGGAATTGCAAAATATACCGCGGGAAAGCTGAGCCGAATGTACTGCGAGCGGCTTGGCATCCGTCATATCTGGGCGCGTATACTGAGCGTCTACGGACAGAAGGGCAACCCCAATTCCATCATCCCCGCCTCGATAAAGCGTATGCTCGACGGCGAATACTGCCCCTTTACAAAGGGTGAGCAGGATTGGGATTTCCTCCATTGTGACGACGCGGGACTAGCGTTTTACTGTATGGGCGAGAAGGGCGCGGACGGTGCCGTTTACCCCTTGGGAAGTGGCAAGACACGCAAGCTGGCCGATTATATCACTGCGATGCGTGACGTGGTCAACCCCGATGCCGAGCTCGGAATCGGCGACCTGCCCTATAACGATAATCAGGTAATGTATCTGTGCGCCGATATATCAAAACTGACCGAGGATACCGGCTTTGAGCCGCAGGTCAGCTTTGAAGAGGGCGTGCGACGCACTGCCGAATGGATAAAAAACAACGGATGATAAAGGTGAAGGTTATGGAAAACTTGAGAAAAAAAGTCAGCATACTCATTCCCTGCTTCAACGAGGAGGAAAACGTTGAGCCGATGAGCGTTGCCATCAACAACGTTTTCACGCAGGACCTGACCCAATACGATTGGGAATTGATCTTCATCGACAACGATTCCCACGATCGCACCCGTGAGATACTGCGCGATATCTGTGCGAAGAACCCCAACGTAAAGGCTATCTTCAACGCCAAGAACTTCGGACAGTTCAATTCGCCCTATCACGGAATATTGCAGACGACGGGTGACTGCGTCATCTCTATGGTCTGCGATTTTCAGGACCCCATCGAGCTCATCCCTCAGTATCTTGAGGAGTGGGAGAAGGGGTACAAGATCGTCATCGGTATTAAGTCGCAGAGCAAGGAGAACAAGATCGTCCGCCTCGGCAGAACCATCTATTACAAGATGATAAAGAGGTTTTCCACCGTCGAGCAGATCGAGCATTTCACAGGCTCGGGCCTCTACGACCGCAGCTTCATCGAGGTGCTTCGCGACCTCAACGACCCTACCCCCTTCCTGCGCGGCATCGTTGGCGAGCTGGGCTTCAGGCGCAAAGAGATCGAGTATGTCCAGCCTAAGCGTCGCGCGGGCAAGACCCATAACAATTTCTACAGCCTTTACGATGCGGCGATGCTCAGCTTCACAAGCTATACCAAGATCGCCATCCGCCTTGCCACCTTCGTGGGACTTTTGATGTGCTTCTTGGGCGGCCTTGGCGTGATCGCGGCGCTCATCCTGCACTATGGCTTAGGACTCGGACTTGGCTGGTGGCCCATCGTCATCGCCCTTGATATCTTCAGCGGTATCCAGCTGACCTTTACGGGCCTTATCGGCGAGTATATCTCCACCGTCAATTCCAAGGTTATGCGCCGTCCCCTCGTTGTCGAGGAGGAACGCATCAACTTCTGATAAAGGGTATAATAAAATGAATCACCTGAGGCGCACTCCGTTAGGACGTGCGCCTTGGTTGCGCCTTATAAGTCGAACAAACGGAGCAATGTTGAAAATGAAAACAAAATCGAAAAACCGACTCAACCACTGCCTGAATATAATTTCTCCCGCCCTCCTTTTCGGCGCCGTAACCGGAGGCATAACGGCGGCAGTCGTTGTTGTTTACAAGTTTATAGCCTCAAAGGTGATAGGGCTTTCGGAGGAGTTTTATCATAATGTCGGCGACTACGTCTGGCTGGTTCCCGTGGTTATCGCTTTTCTTTTCGGATTTGCGTTTTTGCTTTCAAAGCTCTATGCAAAAATCCCTAACCTGAAGGGCGGCGGAATACCGACATCCATCGGGGCTTTACGCGGCCTGTTTAATTTCAATTGGAAAAACAACCTCGTCGGCGTATTCTTCATTTCCCTCTTTTCCTTCCTTATCGGAGTCCCCCTCGGAAACGAAGGGCCCTCGGTACAGATGGGAACCGCAATAGGAAAGGGTACCGTCAAGCTTTTTGCGAAGAAGCATTCGGCCTGGGACAGATACGTTATGACCGGCGGTGCCTGTGCGGGATTTTCCACGGCAACGGGAGCGCCCCTTTCGGGAATTCTGTTCGCCATTGAGGAGGCGCACGGACGGATATCCCCGATGATAATTATGGTCTCGGTTATATCGGTCCTGTTTTCGCGGATAGTTACCGAAATTTTGTGCCCGCTGTTTTCGGTTTCGGTCTCCCTTTTTCCCAAGATAGACTACGTTACCCTTGACAACTCGAGCCTGTGGCTGCCTCTTTGCATCGGTGCGGCGCTCGGCATTTTTGCAGTTTTGTTCCTGCGTTACTACGGATTTCTTGCCTCGCTCTACAGCAAATGCCGCAAAAAGACCCCCGCGTATATCGGGCTGTTTTTGGTGTTCCTCCTCACCCTCGCTTTTGGCGCGATCTCGCCCGATTTCATCTCGACGGGACACGAGCTTATTCTCGACCTGTTTAACCAAAGCCCCGTCCTGATCCTTTTGGTGTTGATCTTGGTTATAAGGACCACCCTGACCCTCTTTGCCAACGTCAGCGGTGTAACGGGCGGTATCTTTCTGCCGCTGTTGGCGCTTGGTGCGGTTTCGGCAGGAATATTCGGCGAGTTTTTGTTCTCCTTGGGGGTCAGCCGCGAATATTACTCTCTTATAATTGCCCTCGGCATCGTCGGTTGTATTGCGGGAATGATGAAGATGCCCCTGACCGCCATTTTGTTCGGTGTAGAGGTGCTCGGCTTCGGCGAGAATATTTTGTTTGCGCTGATATGCTCGGCGGCGGCCTATCTGATCACCGAGATCTTTGCGGTTGAGTCGATAAGCGATTATGTCCTCGACCACAGAATTCATTCGAGCAATAAAGGAATTACGCCGAAAACTGTCGAAAGGACCTTTGTGATCCAAAAGAATTCCTTTGCCGTCGGCAAGGAGATAAGGGATATTTTCTGGCCGTACAATTTCAATATTTTGTCGGTTGAAAAGGCGGACCCTGATAGCCTTTCGCACCTTCTTAACGCAGGGGACGTCATAACG
>JAZTZA010000150.1:0-1950 GCA_045637185.1 Acutalibacteraceae bacterium | reverse complement strand
CCTTTTCGTCCGATATCTCTCTTTCGATGATGTAGGGGCCGTCAAAGCCATACCTATTCAACAAATCGAAGATCCTCGGGAAGTCAGCGTGGCCCTCTCCGAACTCGGTCTCTTTTCCGAGCTCCTTCGGGTCCTCGGGTGGCAGTCCATCCTTGATGTGCACACTCCTGATGTAAGGATTAAGGGTAACCACCGCATCAACGGGGTTGCCGAAGCCGTACATAATCAGGTTTGCCGTATCAAGATTTGCGAAGATGTTGCCCACCGCGGCATCCTCGATAAGACGACGCAGAGTCACGGGGCTTTCTCCGCCTGTTTCAAGCAGGAGATTGACCCCCTTCCCTTTCATAAACTCGGCCAGCTCTTTTACAAGCCTGAGCATAATCAGGTAGTCATCCGAGAAGGGATCGTTGGCGACAAATCCTGCGTGAATGAGCATATTCTCTATGCCTGCAAGTCGACAAAACTCCGCCGCCTGCTTAAGATACGCAATTCTCTTCTCGCCGTAGGCCTTGCTGTTTATTCCTGCATCCTTGAAATCTGAATAGAGGTTCCATTTGGTATAGTTGTCCCTGAAGCCTGCGAAAAGGGCGGATATCTCAACACCGTTGCTGTCGGCAGCGGCACGGACGATATCGGCGTCCTCCTTTGTGTAGGTCTCGGGCTTATACACCAGATGGCAACAGTCAAAACCGGAGGCGCTGAGCTTACCGAATTCCTCCTCTGCCCTGTCGACCGAGGAAAGTCTTAAGAAAGTACCGTAGCTCATCAGTTACCCTCTACTTCGATCTCAACGTTGGGTTTCTCCTTTGCCTTTACCAAGGCGGAGCGGACGGCGATACACTCAAGGGTGTTCTCGAGTGGAATAGGCGCCTTGCCGGTCTCGAAGAAGTGAAGCATAGCCTTTGTAAAGCCCTTCCAGAAGTCGTCCTTACAACAATAAGGCTTGCATTTTCCATCGATCTCGGGATGGCAATAGAAGGGGCCGGAGGCACCCTGATGCTGATTAATGAATGCCTTTCTGCCATCCTTGAAGGTGACCTCGAAAACAAGGATAACACCGTTGTTACGGCAAATGACGCTCTTGGCGCCGTTCTTCATAAAGGTGTTCATCAGCTCGACCAGATGGATGATGTATATTTCGAATACGTTTCCGCAGGAAACGGCAAAGTTGGATACCTGCGGCGGATTGTCGGAGAGGAATTCCTTGAGCGCAGGCTCAAATCTTGTAGCAGAGCTTGACCAGAAATTAGCTCCGTTTTCCTTGCCGTAATCAATTATGCGCTTAGCCGAAGCATAGTCGGGAGCAAAGGTCTTGTCAACATAAACGCGCTTTCCGCTTTTGAGCGGCTCCTTGCACAGTTCCTCGTGCATCTCGGGGTTATCAGGTGCAAGCACCATAATAACGTCAACGGCGTCGCAGACCTCCTTTATGGTCTCGCAGGGAACCGCACCCGTCCTTTCGCACCACTGCTCAGTTGTTTCTCCGTTAGAGCGAGAAACACCGTTTACAGTGTAAATATGGGTTATTACATACTCCTCGCTTCCCTCTTCCTGAGCGATCTCGTGGAACAGCTTGTAATAAATATTGGCATGCCAGTTACTGATATAATTATCAATAATTCCAACCTTTTTCATAATGTTTCTCCTTAAAGTTTAACCGTCTGATTGGTTCTGGCGGACTCAAATGCCGCCATCATAACCTTCATAGAAAGACGAATCTGGTCGTGGGTAACGATAGGTGTTGCCTTTCCTGCAAGAACGTCGAGTATATTCTCGTAGTACTCCTCCCAACGCGGATCCTTTTCGGGAAGGGGCAAAGGAAGCTCAGCTATCTCCTGCTTGGGACGGGGCCACATCGTTCTGGACAGGCCGTTGGGGGTATATACGCAACCCTGCTCCCAGTCGACCTCTTTAATATTGGCCTTGATGTCCTGACCCTCTTTGCCG